>NZ_JBSPUD010000012.1:41408-134264 GCF_056861525.1 Stenotrophomonas sp. 82F1 | reverse complement strand
GCCGCCTGCAGGCGCCCACCACGCCTACATGGACGTATTTACGGCGTCCCCGCAAACCCACAGTGCCCCGCCCTCCCCCAGTAAACCCGCTGTTGCTGTTGCTGCTGCCGTTGCTTCGGCTTCGGCTTCGGCGGGTGCCGGGCGCAGCCCGGCCGAACCCCCTTACTTCTTTGAGCCCGGCTGGTTCAGCGGCTCCATCGCGCGGAAGCGCTGGCTGTATTCGTCGGTCAGGTTGCGTGCTTCCTGGCCGTTGCGGACGATGGTCGGGGTCAGCAGCACGATCACTTCCGAACGACGGCTGGTGCGGCTCTTCTGGCCGAACAGTGCACCCAGCACCGGAATCCGGCTCAGGCCGGGAATGCCGCTGCTGCCATCCGTGGCCGAATCGGTGATCAGGCCGGCCAGCATGATGGTGTCACCACTCTGCACCGCGGCCTCGGTGGCCAGCTTCTTGGTGGAGATGCGCGGGTTGCAGTTGCGCTCCTGCGGATTGCAGTTCTCCGGTACGTCCGAGGCGCTGCTGATCTCCTGCACGATATCCAGGAACACCGTGCCGTCGCGGGTAACGCGCGGGCGCACCTTGAGGATCACGCCGGTGTCGATGTACTGCACCGAGCTGTAGCTGCTGGTGCCGATGCCGGTGTTGACCGTGGTGGTGTTGATCGGCACCTTGTCGCCGACGTTGAGCGTGGCCTCGGCGTTGTTGCGCACGAACACCGAGGGCGTCTGCAGCAGGCGCACGTCGGTGACCTTGTCCAGCGCACTGACCACGGCGGCGCCGTTGTGGCCGGTGAACGCCCAGTTGGCACCGTCGGTGCCGGTCACCGCGCCGGCGAAGGTGTTCCAGGAACCGCCGGCCATCGCCGGCAGTGACAACCCGGACAGCGCACCGGTCAGCGCGCGCCCTGCCACGGCGTTGTCGAAGTACCAGTTCACGCCGTACTTCAGGTCGCCGGTCAGCCCGACTTCGGCCACCTGCGCTTCGATGTGCACCTGCAGCGGCATCACGTCCAGCTTCTCGATCACTTCGCGGATCGAGCGCCACGCCTGCGGCGTCGAACGCACCAGCAGCGTGTTGGTTTCCTCCACCGCCGACACGCCGACACGATCGCCTTCCACTTCCAGGCTGATGCTGACGTTGCCCGACTGGCGCTGCGGCAGGTTCAGGGAACCGGAGCTGCCGCCGCCACTGCTGCCGCTGCTGCCACCCACCGTGTTGTTGAAGCTGCTGCCGTTGTTGGCGTCCATGCCGCGGTCGCCATCGCTGCCCAGCTGCGACGGAATGGCGCCCGGCGCCAGCGATGCCGAGCCGGCGCCGCTACGGTTGCCGCTGCTGGCGAAGGCTTCGCTGAGGCGTTCTGCCAGGTCGCGGGCCTTGATGTAACGCAGTTCATGCGAGAACAGGCGCACGCTGCCACCGGCGGTATCGATGCGGTCCAGCCACTGCTGGATCTGGTCCAGGTAGCGCACCTGCGGGGTGATCACCAGCACGGCGTTGGCGTTTTCCAGCGGCAGGAAACGGAACATGCCGGCGCTGGGCGTCTTGCTCTCTTCGCCGAACACCTTTTCCAGGTCGGCCGCGACCTGCTCGGCCTTGCCGGACTGGATCGGGAACACGCCCACCGACATGCCCGAGAGCCAGTCGACGTCGAAGATTTCGACGGTATGCAGGTAGTTCTCGAGTTCGGCACGCGTCCCGCCCAGGGTGATCACGTTGCGGCCGCTGTCGACGTTGACGATGGCATTGGGCCGCGCATAGGGCTCCAGCACCTTCTTCATCTCGGTGGCGGAGATGAACTGCAGCGGCACCACGCGCACTTCAAAGCCGCGTGCGCTGGATGCGGGCGCGGTGCTCGGTGCCACGGTGCCGGCCAGTGCCTGGTCGGCGGCGACGATGTTGTAGCGGCCACCGCTGTAGACCATGCGGGCGTTGTTCCAGCCCAGCACCATCTCCAGCAGGTTCAGTGCCTGTGCCGGCGACACCGGCTTGGGCGTGGCCAGGGTCACCGTCCCCTGCACCCCGGGGGCGATCACGTAGTTCTGGCCGAGCATGTCACCGAGGATGGCCTTGACCACCGCGTGTACCGACTCGCCTTCGAAGTTGAAGGTGGCTTCGCCGGAGCTGGCCGCATGCAACGCAGGCGACGGCTTGCGCGCGGCCTCGCGGTTGATCATGGTGCCGGTGCCTCGGCGGATCACCGCCTGCGGCGCGCCTTGGACCCGATCGGCCGCATCGGTCTGCGCATCGTCAGCCGCCTGACCGGCGCTGGCCGATGGCTGCAGGTTGCCGTTGCGTTGCACATGCGGGGCGGACACGGTGCTGCAGCCGACCAGCAGCGTCAGGGCAAGGGACCAGGGAAGAAAACGCAGATTCATGCATTCACTCTATCGGTTGGTGCCATCGCCCGGGGGCGGCGACGGTTGTTGCTGCTGTTGCTGCAGCTGACGGCGGCGGGCCTGGATGCGTTCGCGGATGGCCTGCATCTGCGCTTCGCTGGGACCGTTGGTGTTGGCAGGGGGTGCGGCGGCCGCAGCCGGTGCAGGCGACGCCGGCGCCACGTTGCCATCGCTGGCACGGGGGTTGGGCAGGGTCTGGCTGGGCGCCGGCGGTGGCGGCGGCGGCGGAACCACCGCGCCGGGTACAGGCGGCGTGCCGTTGGCCCCGCGCAGGACTGTCGGTGCTTCACCGCCCTGGCCATTGAACACGGCCAGTTCCAGCACCTGGCTGCCACTGGAGCCGATCACCGTAGCCTGGCGCGGTTCCAATGCGACCAGTTGCCAGCCATCGACGGCATCACCATTGAGGCGCAGGCGCAGCGAGCGGCCCTGCTCGGTGGTGAAGGTGGCCATGCTGAAATCACGGGTGAGCAGCACGCCGGTCAGGCGCAGCGCGGGACTGGCGGCGGCTTCGCTGCCGCCCAGCAGATACGGGCGTGGCTTGCGGTCTTCGGCGAACAGGGGCCGTTCGCTGATCACGCTGTAGCTGTCTGCGCCGGCCATGCGTTCGGGCGCCAGCACCGGCAACGCCGGCAGCGCGGCCTGGGCGTCGCCTTCTGCGCTGACCGTGGGCAGCTGGCTGCCAAGACCGAAGCCGGTGGCCAGCCAGGTCGCGGCCGCCCATCCGGCCAGCGCCAGCAACAGTCCGGTGCGCAGGTTGATCTGCTCAAGCTTCATCGGCCACCTCCTGCGCATCGGCAGCCGGCTGCTCCGCCGGTGCCGGTACAGGTGCCGGCGGCGACACCACCGGCGCCGCTGCAGGCGGCGTGGCCACGGGCGCTGTGGAGGAATCGGCGGCCGCACCCGGCAGCAGGTAGCCGGCCAGCTCGAAGGACACATCCAGGCCGAGGCCGGATTCGTTCGGCGATTGCTGGAAGCGCTGCGCGATCAGGTTGAGGTTGTCCACGAACAGGCGCGGGCTGCCGGTCTCCAGGCTGTGCAGCACAGTGGCCAGTTCCGCCACGCCACAGCGCAGGCGCACCTGCATCGCCACGCGGACGAAGGCGGCATCGCGACGGTTGTCGCTCAATGGCGTGCGGTTGCTGATGGTGCAGCTGCGGTTGCCCGGGCTGGCCATCGCCACCGCATCCTGCAGGCGCGCACCGAGCGCGGCCGCAGCGGCTTCGGCGGTGGCTTCCTGCAGGAACCCGGGGCGCTGCTGCAGGGCGTCGCGGGTTGCGCGCAGCCGCTGTTCGATCTGTGGCTGCTGCTGCAGCTGCGCCTGTACGCGCTGCTGGCGTTCGCGCAGGGCAGCGGCATCGGCGTCGATCTCGCGCAGCGGCTGGGTGAACCACGGGTGCACCAGCAGCAGGTAGGCCAGGCCCAGCACTGCCAGCAGCAGTGCCAGTGCCAGCCAGCGGTCACGGCGTGCGCTTGGCATCGGCATGGGCCGCCTCCGTGGTTTCAGTCGGGGCAGATGCCGGCACAGGGGCCGCCGCAGGCAATGGCTGCAGTTCGGCGGTCAGGGTGAAGCGGTCGCGGCCACTGGCGGCACCATCGGCCTGCAGCACGCCGGTGAGGTTCACCTTGCGCCATTGCGGCGCGTCCTGCAGCAGCGGAACCAGCTGCGATGCTTCGCTGCTGAGACCGATCAGCTGCAGGCTGTTGTTCTCGATCGCCAGTTTTTCCAGGTAGGTGCCATCGGGCAGGCGGCGGGTCAGTTCGTTCCACACTTCGACGGTACTGGCGCGTTGGTTGCGTTGTGTTTCCAGGAACGCCGCTCCGTCCAGCAACGCCTGCAGCTGGCTGCGCTCGCTGGCGACACCACGCGCGCTGCGGGCACTGCGCTCGACCTCTTCGCGCAGTGCATCGACAGCAGCGCGGCGGTTGTCCAGCAGCTGCATCGCCGCCAGCACCAGCATCACCAGCGCCGCTACGGCAAGCAGCAGGTTCCAGCGCCGCATCGGGTCCGGCCGCTGCTGACGCTGCGCGGGCGGCAGCAGGTTGACCTGCAGCGTGCGGCCCTGTGCATCGATCGCATCAACACCGGCCAGCGCGTCAGCCCAGTCGCCGATCTGCGCACGCCAGTCATCGAGCTGGCGCAGCGGCCAGGCCACCAGCTCCACCTGCAGCAGGCCTTCGCCGGCACTGCCCAGTTCACGGATGTCATAGGTGACCTGGCTGGCTTCGAACGGTGTCTGCCGGTCGATCTCGTAACCGACTACCGCACGCAGGCGGTCACCGGCGGCGGCGGGCAGACGCAGCGTGCGCCGCAGGACCTGCCCGGCGGGCAGCAGCCACACCCGTGGCAGGCTGCGCAGGCGCGGCTCCAGCACGCGGTCAAGGTCCGCCGGTTGCAGCGGCCACGGAAGACGGGCCACGGGCTCGAGCCCGTCACCGGTTTCGCGCCAGACCTGCAACTGCCCGTCTTCGCACTGCAGCAGCAGGCGGGTCTGCGACCAGCCCAGCGCCCATTGCCAGCGCATCGGCACCCAGGCCAGCAACGACTGCCGCCACCAGCGCAGGAAACGGCCGGCACCGGGGCCGATCTGGCCCTGCACCTGCCGCAGACTGTCCTGCCAAGCCGTCATCTTGCTGCCATTCCCTGCTCCCAGCGAAGCACTGTGTAGGTCCGGCCGGGCACCCCGCCCGATCCGTTGCGCACCACCGCCTGCAGCACCGACAGGCGTCCGCTGCCGTCAGTGGCGCGGGACTCGATACTATAGGTGCCACTGCCGCTGGCAAGCGCCGATGCACCCGCAGCGTTATCTCCGTCACGCTCCTGCTGGGCGCGTTGCGCCAGCAGTTGTTCCGCATCCAGGCCCATTGCCGTCAACACCGGACCACTGGCGAAGCGTGGATCCGGGCGCGCCTGCCGGCTGTAGAGCGTCAGGTGCGGCAGCATCGCGGCGTACAGCGACCCGCGCATTCCCAGCACCCGCTGCAGTTCGCCCAGGGTTTCAAAGCGCTTGTTGCGCGGGCCATAGGGCAGGCCTGCGGCGGCGTACTCGGGCGCCTCGGCACCGCCACCGGGCTGCAGCAGGCTGTCTTCGTCGCGCCAGTCGATGATCGCACCGGCCAGCTGCCTGGCGGTTTCAGCCGGCTCGCCCAGTGCCTGCATGAATGCGGACAGCAGCGCCGCATCCGCCAGGTTGAGGTTGATCTTGCCGTTCTCGTCCAGCACCCTGATCTCGATACGGGCGTCGTCGAACTGCCAGCGATAGGCGCGGCCGTCGGCCTGCCACGGCGGACGCTGAGGATCTGGCTGCAGCCGCAGCAGCGCGTATTCCAGGCCCGCGCGCGCCCGCTCCTGGCCACGTGCATCGTCACCGAGCACCCGCTGCTGCAGGTGCTCGACCCGTGCGCTGAGCGCAAAGGCGCCGACCAGCGCAGTCATCAGCGCGATCAGCCACAGCACCAGTACCAGCGCGGCACCGCGTGGACGCTTCATCGCGCGCCTCCGCTGCCGCCGGCGCGCAGTGCCACCACCAGCGGCGGCCAAGGCGTGCCCCTGCTTGGCACGACCTGCACTTCCACCAGCAACGGCAGGCGCCGGGTGTCATCCCAACGGGGCAACCATTCGGTCATCTGCCCGTTGCTGGCGTCGACACCGCGATAGCGCAGCCGTACGTCCTTCAAGTCCTCCGCCAGCACTTCGGGCGGGCGCGGCGGGTTCTCTTCGATGCGCTCGCCTTCCTGCAGCAGTACCAGCTCCAGCAGCAAGCGGCGGTGGCCAGCTGCGCCATCCACCTGCAGCGCATGCAGGTACGGGCCGCCGCGACCGAGATAGCCCGGCAGATCGGCAACGAACGTCATGCCCTGATCGTCGCCCTGGAAGAACACCGGTTCACGGGTGGGATCGGGCACTTCCAGCGGGCTGCGCAGGGCGCTGGCGAGCTGGCGCCGCAGCAGGGCCTGCACTGCGCGCATGCGTTCGCTCTGCGCGGCAATCTGCTCACCGCGCTGGCTGATCGCCATCGCCGAGCGCACGCTGGCGAACGCCAACGCCAGGCCGCCGGCCAGCAGCACCGTGGCCAGCATGACTTCGATCAGGGTGAAGCCGCGCGCTCGGCGCCTCATCGCGCATTCTCCAGCGCGGGCGGCAACAGACGCAGGCTGCGCCAGCGCAACTGCTCGCGCTCGCTGTCGCCCCAGCGCACCTGCAGCTGCAGTTCCGCCAGCCACGGTGCACCCGGCGACTGCGCAGCGGGCAGCGCACCACTGCGCGGCTCGGCCCAGGGCTGCACCTGCAGCTGCCAGTGATAACGCCCCTGCTCCCACTCGCCCTGCTGGCTGCCGGCCTGCAGTGGCGCTTCCACCCCAGCGGCCGCCAGCAACGACTGTGCGTGCAGCACCGCGCGTGTGCGCAGCTCGGCATCGCGCACCTGGCGCGCGCCACCGGACAGGCTGCCCAGCAACAGCGTCAGCGCCAACCCGAGCAAGGCGAAGGCAATGATCACTTCAAGCAGGGTGAAGCCACGGGAGCGCGACCTCATTGCGCCCGCCACGGTCCGGAACGGACTTCACCGGTCAACCAGCCCACATCGATGCGCCACTCCGCGCCCTCCAGCTGCAGGCGGATGCGGCCGCCACTGGAGCCGCCGTCGGGATGGAATTCGATCACGCCCTGGCCGGGCGCGGTGGCCAGCTGCGCGGCACCTTCGAACTGCACCTTCAGCTTGGCCGGCACTTCACCGTGGCGCTGGCTGGCGCCCTGCCAGCGATGCTGTGCCGGTTCGATCACGAAGCGCTGCGGCTCGCCGCGGGCAATCGCCTGCGCACGCACCATGCGCAGCTGGTTGGCGATGTCCTTGCCTGCACTGCGCAGCTGCATGCCGGCAAAGCCGCGCGACATGCCAGCGGCGGTGATCAGGCCGATGGCCGCGATCAACGCGATCAACAGCAGCATTTCCAGCAGCGACAGGCCCGTCGCGCGCCTGCCGTGCAGGCGCGGGCGGGACACCCGGCGCGGCAGGAAAAGCAGCATGCGTGCTTACGGCTGGTAGCGGATGTCAGCGTCGACGCTGCTGCCGCCGGCCTTGCCGTCCTTGCCCAGGCTGATCAGCTCATACGCCTGGCCTTCGCCCGGTGCGCGGTACTCCAGCGCGTGGCCCCACGGGTCGTTGAGGTCGGCGGGCTTGGCATACGGGCCCAGCCAGCCACCGACGCCGGCCGGTGCGGTCACCAGGTCATTGAGCGAGGCAGGCAGCTTGCCGGTGTCGATCTGGTAGTTGTCGACCTTGGAGGCAACGGTCTGCACCTGCGCCTTGGCGATGTTGGCCTTGCCACGGTCGGCGCCGCCGAGCACGCGGCTGGCGACCAGGGTCAGCACCGCGCCGATCAGCACGATGACGATGATGATCTCCAGCAGGCTCATGCCCGACTGGTGGCGTGCGGCAGTGAAGGAAAGGCGGATCGGTCGACGGGAAGCAATCATGGTCGGTCCTTTCAGGTACGGGATGTCGGGGTTGCGAAGGAGGCCATCGTCAGCCGATGGCGTTGGTGAGGTCGTACAACGGCACCAGCACGGCCACGATCACCGCGCCGACCACCGAGGCCAGCACCAGGGTGATCGCCGGCACCATCGCCGCCAGCAGGCGGTCGATGCGGCGGGCACTGTCCTGTTCGAAAGTATCAGCCGCTTTCAGCAGCATGGTATCGAGCGCGCCGGACTCCTCGCCGACCTGGATCATCTGCAGCGCCAACCGGGGAAAGCGCTTGCCACGCGACAGCGCCAGCGACAGGCCGGTGCCGTTCTTGACCTCGTCGGCGGCGGTTTCCAGATCGGCCGCCAGCGCGCGGTTGCCGAGTACGTTGCGGGCGATGCCCAGCGCCGCCAGCAGCGGCACGCCGTTGCGCAGCAGTGTCCCCAGGGTGCGCGCCAGCCGCGCGGTTTCCAGTTCGCCCAGCAGGCGGCCGATGCCGCGGCGCTGCAGCAGCCAGCCATCCAGCGCCAGCCGGAACGCGGGCTGCCGCGCTTTGCGTTCGAACAACAGCAGCAGCACGCCCGGCACCACCAGCAGCAGCACCCACCAGTCGCGTACGAACAGGCCCAGCTGCAGCACCAGGTTGGTGAACCACGGCAACGCCACGTCCAGGCTTTCATACATCTGTGCGAATTGCGGCACCACATAGCCCAGCAGGAACAGCAGCGCGCCGCCCACCACCACCAGCAGGATCGCCGGGTAGACCAGCGCGTTGATCACCTTGCCCTGCAGCGCACGGCTGCGTTCGAGGTAATCGGCCAGGCGCTGCAACGTGTCGTGCAGGCTGCCACCGGCTTCGCCAGCGCGCACCATGTTCACGTACAGGCGCGAGAACAGGCCGTGCTGGCGTTCCAGCGCGGTCGACAGCGGCGCGCCACCGCGCACCACGTCGCGGATGTCGGTGATCGCGCGGCGCGAGCGCTCGTCTTCGGGCAGGCTGAGCAGGATCGACAGCGCGCGGTCCAACGGTTGACCGGCACCGAGCAGCGTCGCCAGCTGCTGGGTGAACTGCAGCAGTGCCGCGCCCTGCAGCGGACGCTGGCGGAACAGGCCGCGCAGGCTGCTGCCGCCAACCGCCCCGCCGTCGGCCAGCTGCGTTTCCATCGGCAGATGGCCCTGGTCCTGCAGGCGCGCGACCAGCTCGGCCTCGCTGGCCGCTTCCATCTGTCCGTCGAAGATCTCGCCGTGCGTATTGAGCGCCTTGTAACGGTAGTTCGGCATGTCAGCGTCGTCCCTGCGCGCGCATCAGCCTTCCTCGGTCACGCGCAGGACTTCCTCAAGGGTCGTCTGCCCGCTCAGGGCCTTGCTCAGGCCGTCCTCGTACATGGTGCGCATGCCGGCTTCACGGGCGATGCGTTCGATCTCGCCCATGCCATCACGACGCATCACCGCACGCCGCAGCGCGTCGTTCATCACCAGGAATTCCATGATGGTGGTGCGCCCCAGGTAGCCGGTCGGCGCCAGTGCCGACGGCTTCGGCCGGTACAGGTGGATCGTTCCCTGCGGCTGCAGGCGACGCAGGTCGAAGCGCTCGATCTCTTCCGGCGAGGCTTCGTAGCGCTCGGCGTGGGTCGGCTCCAGCCGGCGCACCAGGCGCTGGGCGAGGATGCCGTTGATGGTGGAGGTGAGCAGATAGTCTTCCACGCCCATGTCGAGCAGGCGGGTGATGCCGCCCGCGGCATTGTTGGTATGCAGCGTGGACAGCACCAGGTGGCCGGTCAATGCCGACTGGATCGCGATGCGCGCGGTTTCCAGGTCGCGCATTTCGCCGATCATGATGATGTCCGGATCCTGGCGCACGATGCTGCGCAGGGCATTGGCGAAATCCAGCCCGATCTGCGGCTTGGCCTGGATCTGGTTGATGCCTTCGATCTGGTATTCGACCGGATCTTCAACGGTGATGATCTTGACGTCGGCGGTGTTGAGCTGGCTCAGCGCGGTGTACAGCGTGGTGGTCTTGCCCGACCCGGTCGGCCCGGTCACCAGCAGGATGCCGTGCGGCTGTTCCAGTACCTTGCGGAACTGCGGCAGGAAGGCATCGGTGAAGCCCAGCCGGTGGAAATCGAACACCACCGTCTCGCGATCAAGCAGACGCATCACCACACTTTCGCCATGCGCGGTGGGCACCGTGCTGACACGCAGGTCCAGTTCCTTGCCCTGCACGCGCAGCATGATGCGGCCATCCTGCGGCAGGCGGCGCTCGGCGATGTTGAGCCGGGCCATGATCTTGATCCGGCTGATCACCGCAGCAGTCAGGTTGGCCGGCGGGCTCTCGCCTTCGACCAGCACGCCATCGACGCGGTAACGCACTTTCAGCCGGTTTTCGAAAGGCTCGACGTGGATGTCCGAGGCGCGCAGTTCGACCGCGCGCTGGATCACCAGGTTGACCAGGCGGATCACCGGCGCTTCCGAGGCGAGATCGCGCAGGTGCTCGATATCGTCCACTGCACCGCCTTCGCCATCGGCGGTTTCCACGATCGCCCCCATCGCGCTGCGGCCTTGGCCGAACCAGCGCTCGACCAGATCATCGATCTCCGCGCGCATGCCCAGCAGCGGTGTGACCGGCACACCCAGTGCCAACTGCACGGCCTGCTGCGGATAAGGATCGTGGGCGTCGGCCAGCCACAGCTGCACGCCGTGTTCATCCAGCGCCAGCGGGCATACATGGAACTGTTTCAGGAAGCGCAGCGACAGCGGCAGGCCTTCGGCCAGTGCCTGCGGCGGCGATTCAGGCAGCTGCCGTCCTTCCAGCAGCGGCAGGCCCAGCACATCGGCGCTGGCCTGCGCCTGGTCACGTTCGGACACCAGTCCCAGCCGTACCAGCAGGCCAAGCAGGCTGCCACCGGACTCGGCATGCAGCGGCCGCGCACGCGCCAGATCTCCTTCCTTGAGCCGACCACGTGCCAGCAGCGCATCGAGGATGCGGCCTTCAGTGTCGTCGATGGCGGTGGCAGCGAGCGCGTTCACGTGACTCTCCTGTCGATCGTCCCGACTTTAGCAGTTAAGCCGTGGTTTCCACCCGCTCCGATTCCTCTTTCGTAAAAAGACGAAGCCCGTCACACAGGTGACGGGCCGCGCTTATTCATTTACGACAGCCCGTTATTACTGGGTCGCCAGGATGCTCACCCCGCTGTAAGCGGCCTCACCCACCACCTTGATGTAGTAGGTACCGGCCACCGGCTTGGCCACGCGCACGGTTTCGGTATTGCCCGGGCGGGTCGACTTGGCATCGTTGTCGGTCGCGGTGGGCACGCGACCCTGCGCCAGGTACACCGACACATTGCCGCTGCCGCCGTAGGTCAGCACGCTCAGCGTCTTGCCGGCCGCCGCTTCGAAGGTGTAGACGGTTTCGCTGGCGGCTGCACCGGCCAAGCCACCCACGGTCACCTTGTTGGTCAGCGGAATGCCTTCCGGCTCGCAGTTCTCGGTGCACGGCTCCTTCAGCGCGGCATCCAGCGCGGCCTTGGCATCGAGGATGCCGCTGCCGATCGGGGTCGCCGCCGGGATGGTCACCGGGAACTTGCGCGCGCTCTGCTTCAGCAGCGTTTCCAGTGCGGCCGGGGCCAACGGCTCCTTGCCCTTGGCGATCAACGCGCTCTGCACCATCGCGGCCACCGCGGCAACGTGCGGCGAGGACATCGACGTGCCGCCCTTGCCCATCAGCACCCACTCACCGGCGTCCGGGGTGGTTTCCGAACTGGAACCGACCTGCCAGATGTAGCCGTTCGGGTTGCCGTCGACGCTGCCGCCACCGCCCGGGGCCGACAGGTCAACCGCGGTGCCGTAGTTGGAGTAATAGGTGATGCCACCGGTGACACGGGTCGCACCCACCGCCACCACGTTGTTGCAGCTGGCCGGACGGTACTTGGAGGCGTTGTCGGTTTCGTTGCCGGCCGCGACCACCACCAGAGTGCCGCGCGACACGGCGCCGTTGATCGCGTCCTGGTAGGCGGCATCGCAGGCGCCGCCACCGCCCAGGCTCATGTTGATGATCTCGGCCGGGTTGGTGTTGGCCGGAATGCCCGGCACGGTACCACCGGAGGCCCAGGTGATGGCGTCACTGATGTCGGCCAGGGTGCCGCCGCACTTGCCCAGCACGCGCACCGGCAGCACCTTGGCCTTGTAGGCCAGGCCCGCCAGCGCGCTGCCATTGTTGGTCACCTCGGCAATGGTGCCGGCAACGTGCGTGCCGTGCCAGGAACTGCCTTCCGGTTCGGAGCCGGTATAGCACTCGTTGGCCGTTTCCACCCAGTCACCGTAGTCGGTGGCGCCCGGTGCGCGGCCGTCGTTCGGGCGGCGCGAGGATTCCTTGTCACTGATGAAGTCGTAGCCTTCCAGCAGGTTGCTGCCGAAGTCCGGCACGCCCGGCAGGATGCCGGTATCGAGCACGGCGACCACGATGCCCTCGCCCTGCGAGAGGTCCCACGCGGCCGGGGCGTTCACACCACCGGTGGCGTTGAAGAAGTTCCACTGGTACTGCGCGTAGTTGGGGTCGTTGGGCACCAGTGCCGGCTGCGCGTTGGTGGCACGCAGGTCCGAACGCTGCAGGCGCACGTTGGCCACCGCGTACTGCACCGACGGATCGGCATTCAGTTCAGCCAGCACCTTCTGCATGTCGGCCGCGCCCAGCTTGGACTTCAGGCGGATCAGGTCGCCACCGGCACCGAGCTTGCGCTCCACCAGGGGGGAGAGTGCCGCAGCACGGCTGGTGGTGCCGCTGCTGACGATGGCACGCGACAGTGCCGACTGCACCACCGACAGCTTGGTCGAACGATCGCTGGCGGCAGCAGTGCCGTTGCGGTACTTCACGATGATGCCGTCCACGCTCTGCTGGGCAGTGCTGGCCACGCGCGCCGGTTCCTTGGCCACGCCCGGCTTTGCCGCATGCGCCGCACCGACGCCGACAGTCAGAGACAGCATGGCGGCAGCCAGCACATTGATGCGAAGGGTCTGCTTCTTGGTCACGTTCGAAATCCTCTTCAAGGTAATGGTTGAGCTTTCCTTCTCCGCCCGTTGCACGGACGGAGCTCACTACGGCCATCACTCCCTGCGACTGCCCTGGCTGGCCCACCAGGGTTGCCGTGCCACGCCCCTTTGGCGCTCACTGCTCGACGTGCCGATGGAGTTGCCCACCGGCACGTTGTTGCGCACTTACCAGCCGAAGCCGGCACCAACGCCGACCGAGCTGTCATCACTGCTGAAGGCACCACCGATGGTGACCGTGGCGCGATCGCTGATCGCACGCTGGTAGCCCAGCGACATGGCCGACTCGCCGCCCTGGAAACCGATGCCGACGCCGACCCGGTTCTGGGTACGGATGCCGGCGGCGCTGGTGGCCATGTTGAGCATCGCCGAGCTCATCGCGCCCTGGCGGTCGATGCGGCGATCCATGTGGCGCAGGCGTCCATCCACTTCGCCCTTGAACACATCGAAGCTGTCGCTGACCGCCTGCACGCGGCTGTCGGTGTAGCTGTTGGCGGTGGTGATGCCACGATCCAGCTGGCCCTTGTTGACCGCGTCGGTTGCAGTGGTACCGGCGGCCACGTTGGTGACCTGGCGTTCGTTGCCCTCGCTGCCGACCGAGACGGTGTTGGCGCGATCGGCAACCGAGCCCTGGCCCAGTGCCACCGCATTGGCCGCCGTTGCACTCGCGCCCTGGCCGACAGCAGTGGACGATGCACCACTGGCCACAGCGCCATCACCCATCGCGACGGCGTTGATGCCACCGCCTGCGACCAGTGCCGGCTGCGCACTGCCTGCGCTGGCTGCAGTCGGAGTGCCCTGCACCCGCGCCGTGGTCGATCCGCCATCCGCCAGGCTCGCATCGGCGCTGGCCGACGCCGTGGCCGCGCTGGCCGCGTCGGCGTCCAGCGGAGCGGCCATCGAACGCAGGCTGGCCGCGCCGGAACGCGTACCGCTGGCGGTACGACGATCGATCTCACTGACCTTGCGGTCCAGTGCGCCCAGCGCGTCGCCGACGTTGCTGTAGGTGGAACCCTGGATCACGTAGTTCGGCGCAACGAACACGCCCTGCATGCCGACGCTGGCACCGCCGCCGAGGAAGCTGGCGGCATCGCTGAGCGACTGGAACAACTGCCCACCATTGATCGCCTGGCGGCTGCCGGAGGCGATGCTGCCGGCGCCGACGTTGTCGATGGTGGTGCCCTGGATACCGGCCAGGGTCAGGCGGTCACGGCTGGCATCGTCGTAGCCGACCGAACTGGCCGCGCTGGTTTCAACGGTGGCGATGCGCGAGTCGAAATCACCGACCCGGGTTTCCACCGCGCCCACGCGCTGGTTGGTGACGTTGAGCTGCGAACCGGTCACGGCGTCGCTGCTGCCGGCGGTGATGCGGCCATCGGCGACGTTGACGATGCGGCGCGTGGCAGGACCGGCGGTGCCGTTGCCGCCACCAACCGAGACCACGTTGGCCTCCAGGGCGCGTGCACCAGTGCCGAGGGCGACCGAGTTGGTCCCGGTGACGCCGCTGTTGGCACCCAGCGCAAGCGCGCCGCCACCAATGGCCGAGGCATTGGCACCCAGTGCGTTGCTGCGTGCACCGCCCGCATTGGCAGCCGAGCCGATGGCCACCGCGTCGGTGCCGCTGGCGGTTGCGGTGCCACTGCCGCTGGCGCGGAAGTGGCGGCTGGTGGCATCGGCGGTGGAGGCCACCGCATCCAGCTGGCCCTTGTTCACCGCATCGTTGGCCTGGGTACCGGCGGCCACGTTGGTCACCTGGCGGTTGATCGCGCTGTGGCTGACTCCGGCAGCATCGACCCACTCCTGCGCCGCACCCACCGATACCGCATTGGCACGGTCGGCCAGCGAACCTGCACCGAGCGCCACGCTGTTGTCGGCGTCTTTTGTGGTCCAGGTATTGCTGCCCAGCACGGTGGCATTGGTGGCCTGCGCATAGCTGTTGTAGCCGACCACGGTGGCACCGTCCTCGGTGGCCCATGCCTCGCTGCCGATCGCGGTGGTGTACTGGCCCGTGCCGACGCTGTTGGCGTCCTGTCCGGCCAGCGCGTTGAAGCCGACCGCCACGCCATTGAGCCCGGTGGTGGCATTGTTGCCCAGTGCGGTACCGAACTGGCCGGCGCGCGCCTGCACGCCGAAACCAGCACCGGCGATCTGCGCGACCGTGCCCTGGCCCACGGCTGTGGATACTTCGGCGGCCTGCGCGCCACTGCCCAGCGCGGTGCCGAAGAAGGCGGCCGTAGCGCCGGCGCCGTAGGCGGTGGACTGCCAGCCGTTGGCCGACGCGAAGTTGCCGACGGCGGTGGCTTCGCGACCATCAGCGGTTGCGCCATAACCGACGGCGGTTGCGGCCAGCCCGTTGGCCTGGGCGATGCCGCCGACGGCGACCGCACCGATGCCCTGCGCCTGGGACTGCGCACCGAGGGCCACACTGGCCGGGCCTGCGCTGCTGCTTTCCACGCCGATGGAAATCGCGCCACCGGCCGTGCTGCTGGCGCTGCTGCCGATCGCCACACCGTCTTCACCACTGGCCAGCGCATTGAAGCCGACGGCGGTGGCGTTGGCCGCGACTGCGGTGGCACCGCTGCCGAGCGCACTGGCGCCGTTGCCGATCGCATTGGCTGCTTCACCTGCGGCCAGCGCGTTGTCGCCTTCGACGTACGCGCCGGCATCGCTGTCGGCACTGCCGCTGGCCTGGAAGTGCTTGCTGGTCTTGTCGGCGACGCTGGCCACTGCATCCAGCTGGCCCTTGTTCACCGCATCGGTGGTCTCGGTACCAGCGGCAACGTGGGTGACCTGGCGTTCGTTGCCTGCGCTGCCGACGGCCACCGTGTTGGCACGGTCCGCCTTCGAGCCTGCGCCGAGGGCGACGCTGTTGGCAGCGCTGGCCGTAGCACTGGCACCCAGCGCGGTGCTGTCAGCCGCATCGGCCCACGCATTCCAACCAATCGCGGTGGCGTAGTCGTCGGTGGCCCAGGCACCGGCGCCGAACGCCGCTGCACCGGTACCGCTGGCACGCGACGGAATCAGGCCGAAGAAGGTGCTGCCACCGATGGCGACACTCTCTGCGCCACTGGCGTCGCTGGATTGACCGACGGCGACCGCACCGCTGCCTGCCGCTGCTGCACCGAAGCCGACAGCCGTGGTGTTGGCACCGGTCGCTGCCGAGCCGTAGCCCAGCGCAGTGCCGAGGCGGCCGCTGGCTTCGCTGTAGCCACCGATGGCGGTGGTGCCATCGGCCGAGGCCGCACTGCGGAAACCACTGGCCAGCGATTGCGCACCGCTGGCAACAGCCTCTGCACCGTTGGCCGTGCTGTAGACGCCGCTGGCCTGTGCCGCGGTGCCGGTGGCGGTAGCGCTGATACCACTGGCCACCGCGCCGTTGCCGAGGGCGGCACTGTCTGCGCCGGTGGCCTGTGCGTTGCTGCCGACCGCGGCCGCATTGCTGCCCGTGGCCAGCGAGTTGAAGCCCACGGCGGTCGCGTTGGCGGCCACGGCCGTGGCACCACTGCCGAGCGCGGTGGCGCCGGTGCCGATCGCATTGGCCGCTTCACCGGCAGCCAGTGCGTTGTCGCCTTCCACGTAGGCACCGGCATCACTGTCGGCGCTGCCGCTGGCCTGGAAGTACTTGCTGGTCTTGTCCGCCGTGGCAGCGACGGCATCGAGCTGGTTCTTGTTGACCGCATCGGTGCCTTCAGTGCCCGCGGCGACGTGGGTCACCTGGCGTTCGCTGCCGGCACTGCCGACGGCCACCGTGTTGTCACGGTCGGCCTTGGAGCCTGCGCCCAGGGCCACGCTGTTGGCACCGTTGGCGGTAGCGCTGGCACCCAGCGCGGTCGACTCGGCGCCATCGGCCCACGAGTTCCAGCCGATGGCGGTGGCATAGTCGTCGGTGGCCCAGGCACCGGCGCCGAACGCCGCTGCGCCGTAACCACTGGCACGCGACGGCACCAGGCCGAAGAAGGTGCTGCCACCGATGGCCACGCTCTCATCGCCGCTGGCTTCGCTGGAATCACCCATGGCCACCGAGCTGGCGCCCGACGCCGCAGCGAACACACCGGCAGCGGTGCTGTTGGCACCACTGGCGACGGTGCCGTAACCGAGCGCCGAGCCGAGTCGGCCACTGGCTTCGCTGTAGCCGCCTACTGCGGTGGTGCCGTCTGCAGAGGCTGCCGAACGGAAACCACTGGCCAGCGACTGCGCACCGCTGGCGACCGCCTCGGCACCGTTGGCGGTGCTGTACACCGCCGTCGCCTGCGCGCCTGCACCGGTCGCAGTGGTGCTGGTTTCGCTGGCCACCGCACCGCTGCCGAGGGCCGCGCTGTCTTCACCGGTCGCCTGCGCGTTGTTGCCCACTGCGGCCGCGTTGCCGCCGCTGGCCAGGCTGTTGAAGCCCACCGACGTGGCGTTCGCGGCTACCGCCGTTGCACCACTGCCGAGTGCGGTGGCGCCGGTGCCGATCGCATTGGCGGCCTCACCGGCAGCCAGCGCGCTGTCGCCTTCCACGTAGGCACCAGCATCGCTGTCGGTGCTGCCACTGGCCTGGAAGTACTTGCTGGTCTTGGCCCCTTCCGCCGCCACGGCGTCCAGCTGATCCTTGTTCACCGCGTCGGTACCCTGGGTACCCGCTGCCACGTTGGTGATCTGGCGGGTATTGCCGCCACCACCGACCGACACGGTGTTGTCGCGTTCGGCAATCGAATCGGCACCCAGCGCCACGCTGTTGGCACCGCGCGATTCCGCCGCATTGCCCAGCGCGGTGCTGTTGGTGCCCGGCGCATAGGCGCCGCCGCCGACCGCGGTGGAATAGTCGCCGGATGCTTCGGTCGCCAGCAGGCCGAACAACGAGCCACCGACGGCCACGGCATTGGTGCCGGTGGCCAGGCTGCCCTGGCCGGTGGCGGTGCTGTAGGCACCGGATGCTTCCGAATCGCCGCCGAGCGCCACGCTGTTGGAGCCAGAGGCGTTGGCGAAGTTGCCGAAGGCGGTGGCGTTGAATGCCGATGCGTTGGCGTAACCACCGATGGCCGTGCTGTAGCCGCCGGTCGCTTCGGCGCCGATGCCGAACGCCGCCGAAGCGGTGCCGCTGGCCACGCTTTCACTGCCGACCGCCGTGGCCGCCTCACCGCTGGCATTGCTGAAGTAACCTACCGCTACGGCTTCCTCGCCACTCGCCTCGGACAACACGCCGGTGGCGGTGCTGCCGGCGCCGCTGGCCACCGAGGCCGCACCGAAGGCCGCACTCTGCTCGCCACTGGCTTCGCTCTCGGCACCTTGTGCGGTGGCGTATTCGCCGGTCGCCTGCGCGTTGGCACCGATGGCGCTGGCATTGGCTGCAGTGGCCAGCGCATTGAAGCCGATGGCCTGTGCATTGCTGGCCAGCGCATTGGCGCCACTGCCCAGCGCGGTTGCACCGTTGCCGATGGCGTTGGCCGATTCACCGGCGGCCAGCGCGTTGTCACCTTCCACGTAGGCACCGGCATCGCTGTCGGCGCTGCCACTGGCCTGGAAGTACTTGCTGGTGGTCGCCGCACTGGCTGCAACCGCATCGAGCTGCGACTTGTTCACCGCATCGGTGGCCTGGGTACCGGCCGCCACACTGGTGATCTGCCGCTCGTTGCCGGCGCTGCCCACCGACACGCTGCGGTCGCGGCTGGCCACCGAACCGGCACCCAGCGCAACCGCGTTGTTGCCGCTGGCCGCACTGCCCGCGCCCAACGCAATCGCACTTTCACCGCCAGCCACCGTGTTGGTGCCGATGGCGATGCTGTTGATGCTGTTGCCCAGTGCCTGGAAGCCCAGCGCAACACTGTTGTCGCCGTAGCTGAAGGCGCCGCGGCCGACGGCGGTGGAACTGGTGCCGTTGGCCCAGCTGTTGTAGCCGATGGAGGTGGCACCGTTGGCACTGGCCCATGCCGCCGGACCGAACGCCGAAGCATTGCGGCCGGTGGCCCAGGCGCCGGCACCGAAGGCAGTAGCGCCCTCTTCGCTGGCGGTGCTGTAACCACCCACGGCGGTGCTGTCGTCGGACTTGGCGAAGGCGCTGTCACCGATGGCGACGGCATAGCTGCCGGTAGCGCGCGACTTGCCGCCTGCCGCGAAGCTGTTGTCGCCGGTGGCCTGTGCCGCATTGCCGAAGGCGCTGCTGCTGGCACCGGTCGCCTGCGCGGCATTGCCGACGGCGGTGGACCCGGCCGACGCGGTGGTGCCGATCTGCACCGGATTGCCCTGGTCATCCAGCAGCGGCTGGTTGTATTCGTCGTACGCCTGGCCGAGGCCACCCACGGCCACTGCACCGTCGCCATCGGCGAAGGTATTGCGGCCCAGTGCCACGCTGTCGGCGCCGATGGCCGCAGCGCCTGCACCCTGTGCCAACGCGCCGGCACCGATGGCGTTGCTGGCCGAACCCGCCGCCACCGCACCCTCGCCTTCTGCGTAGGCACCGGCATCGCTGCCGCTTTCCGGTTGCGCCTGGAAGAAGCGCGCGGTGGTGTCGGCGGTGCTGGCCACGGCGTCCAGCTGTGCCTTGTTCACTGCATCGGTGGCTTCGCTGCCGGCCGCCACGCTGGTGATCTGCCGCTCATTGCCAGCACTGCCGACCGCTACGCTGTTGGCGCGCACCGCTTCGGAATTCGCACCCAGTGCAACGCTGTTGGCACCGCGCGCGGTGGCGTAGTAGCCGACGGCGGTGCTCTGCGCGCCACTGGCCCAGGTCTGCGCACCCAGTGCGCTGGCGTTCTCGCCCGGTGCGTAGGCGAAGTAGCCCACGGCGACCGACTCGGCACCGGAGGCCTCGGTCAGGCTGCCATTGGCCACGGCGTGGTCACCGCTGGCAATCGCACCGGCACCGACGGCCGTGGCCGCTTCGCCACTGGCCTGGGTCTGCACGAAGAAGCCCAGGCCCGGGATCAGGTCGGCCGGACCACCGATGGCCACACTGCTGGTGCCGGTAGCGTTGCTCTGCGTACCGACGGCCGTGGAGTAGTCGCCGATGGCATTGGAGACCGCGCCGAACGCCGACGACTGCGCACCTGCCGCGTAGGCACCCACACCGTACGCCGAGGCAGCGAAACCGCCGGCATCGGCGCTGGCACCGACAGCGGTACCGCCGACCCCGGCACTGGTGGCACCGGTCTCTACCGGCACGCCACCACTGGTGATCAGCGGATTGCCATCGGCATCCACCGCGGCGCCGCCGACGGCGACGCTGCCCGGACCGACTGCCTGCGCGTTGTTGCCGAAGGCCGCACTGTTCTGGCCCGAGGCCAGCGCATTGTTGCCGACCGCAGTGGCGTTCTGCGCGACAGCGGTTGCACCTGCACCGACCGCGGTCGTGCCGTTGCCGATCGCATTGGCGGCTTCGCCAGCGGCGAGCGCGTCATCTCCCTCGGCCAATGCGCCGGCATCGCTGTTGCTGCTGCCGGTGGCCTGGAAGCGCTTGGCGGTGGTATCGGCTACTGCCGCCACGTCCTTCAACTGGCCAACGTTGACCGCATCGGTATCTTCGGTACCTGCGGCAACACTGGTGATCTGCCGGGTCAGGCCGTAGTCGACCGCGCCTACCGACACGGTATCCACGCGATCGGCCAGCGAGCCGGCGCCGAGCGCGACGCTGCCGGTGGCCACGGCGGCCGAATTGGAGCCCAGCGCGGTGCTGTACTCGCCCACTGCGGTGCTGAACGCACCGACGGCAATGGAGGCTTCGTTGGCGGCCGTCGCACCGCGGCCCAGCGAGGTGCTGCCCGGGCCCATCGCCACCGCGCCTGCACCGACCGCAGTTGCGCCGTCGGCGCTGGCTTCGGACAGCGCACCCAGTGCGGTGGCGGCGCCGTTCTCGCTGGCGGCCACGGCATGGGCACCGACGGCGGTATCGCCCAAGCCAAATGCGGCCGCGCTCTGCCCGACCACCACGCTGGCATCACCGAAGGCGAGCGCGTTCTGGCCGAAGGCACTGGCACCGACGCCCGCAGCAATCGCCTGGGTGCCGACCGCAGTGGTGGCGTTGGCAAGCGACTGGCTGCCGCTGCCGACCGCGATGGCGCCCTCGCCTTCGATCTTCGCCGCGTCGCTGTTGTCACCCGCGCCATCGGCCTTGAAGTAGCGGCTGCCCTCGGCCGCAGCCTGCGCAAGCGCAGCCTGCGTGGCGCGTGCCTGTGCATCCAGCTGCGCCTTGTTCACCGCATCGGTGGCGGCGGTACCGGCGGCGACGTTGGTCACCTGCCGTTCCTTGCCGGCATCACCGACAGAGACGGTGTTGGCGCGTGCTGCCTTGGAACCGGCGCCCAGCGCCACGCTGTTGGCGCCGGTGGCGCTGGTACCCGCGCCGATCGCCACCGCGTTGCTGCCCTTGGCGCTGGCAGTGCCATCGACCGCGCACTTGTCCACCACCTTGCTGTTGAGCACCACGCAGTTCGCGCTGCCGCCAATCTCGACCGACTGCGCCGAAGCGATGCCGGTCATGCCCAATCCCATTGCCAAGGCCAACGCTGCGGCCAGTCGTGCCGGCGCGGCATCCGTCGCACTGCGGCGCTGGTCGACGACCCCGCCTGATGAGCTGGAAGAGGCCAGTTCCGAGGCCACCACCAACTGACCCAATGCTTTGTTCCAGACCTTGCGATAAATCCGATTCATCGGTACGGCTCCTGATTGGACTGGTTTTGGGCAAAGCAACGCCACCGCCGAACCTTCGTGGTTCAACGTCCCCTGGGGGCGTTATTCGCGTGATTTACTGCGGGGTATTGCCGAACGGCGCGCAGGGACAGAAAACCGAGCGCATGCGCCGTGCGGTTACTGCGGGATGAACAGATTTGAAACGGGGGTCAAGTGTTAACGGCATCTTTGCGAATCGTCAAGACTTTGACGCAGCAAAAGCCATTGCCGTGAAGCAGTTCACTGTTTCACTTGTTTATGTACGTATTTTGTTAGGCGTACGTGAGGGAATCCTCACATATGAAAACGTATGTAACTGATGGTCAGCACAGGATTTTCCGTATTCAAAAAGAAAAACCCGCCGGTTTCCCGGCGGGTTTCCATACGCGATGGCATCGTCAGCTGCGCAACGCGTGTGCGATCAGCCGCACCACACCCGCGCGTTGCGGAACATGCGCATCCACGGTGAATCGCCCTGCCACTCGGCCGGGGCCCAGCTCAGGTTGAGCGCGCGCGGGGTGCGCTCCGGGTGCGGCATCATGATGGTCACCCGGCCGTCGGTGCTGGTCAGGCCGGTGATGCCGTCGGGCGAGCCGTTCGGATTCAGCGGGTACTGGCTGGCGACGTTGCCGTTGCCATCGATGTAGCGCAGCGCGACGCGGGCCGTGGCCTGGTCGACGGCGTTGTCGAACACCGCCTGGCCTTCGCCATGCGCCACCGCCACCGGCAGCCGCGAACCGGCCATGCCACGCAGCAGGATCGACGGCGACTCCACCACCTCCAGCAGCGCGGTGCGGGCTTCGAACTGCTCGCTGGCGTTGCGGCGGAACTGCGGCCAGTGTTCGGCACCGGGGATGATGTCCTTCAGCTGGCTCATCATCTGGCAGCCGTTGCACACGCCCAGGGCGAAGCTGTCCTCGCGCGCGAAGAACGCGGCGAAGGCATCGCGCAGCGCAGTGCGCTCGAGGATCGAGGTCGCCCAGCCACGGCCGGCACCGAGCACGTCGCCGTAGCTGAAGCCGCCGCAGGCGACCAGGCCGGTGAAGTCCTGCAGCGCCACGCGGCCTTCGATGAGGTCGCTCATGTGCACGTCGAATGCTCGGAAGCCGGCACGTTCGAAGGCGTTGGCCATCTCGATCTGGCCGTTGACGCCCTGTTCGCGCAGGATCGCAACGCGCGGACGCGCCCCGGTCTGCACGAACGGTGCGGCGACATCCTCATTGAGGTCGAAGCTCAGCTTCGGCTTCAGGCCCGGCGCGGTGAAGGCGCGGGCGATCTCGCGCTCGGCATCGGCGTTGGCCGGATTGTCGCGGCGCTTCTGCATGGCGTGGGTCACCGACCACCAGGCATCAAACAACGCTTCCCAGCGCCATTCGGCCAGCGAGTCACCGCCCAGCGACACCCGCACCACCGGCGCGGTGGTCGGCTTGGCGATGCGCTGTGCGCACTCGGTCAGCGCGTGGCGCTCGACCAGGTCGGCGAACGCGGCGCGGTCTTCGCGGGCGATCTGCACCACCGCGCCCAGCTCTTCATTGAACAGGCTGCGGAACGGATCATCGCCCCAGGCGTCGAGGGTGATGTCCAAGCCCAGGCGCGAGGTGAAGGCCATTTCGCACAGCGCGGCGAACGCACCACCGTCGCTGCGGTCGTGGTACGCGCGCAGCAGGCCGGCCTGGCGTGCATCGCGGATCAGCTCGAAGAAGCCACGCAGGCGCTGCGGGTCGTCCAGGTCCGGGGCGGCGCCGGCGAACGCCGGCAGGTCGCCATGGTCGGCGTGCACCTGGGCCAGGATCGAACCGCCCAGGCGCTGCTTGCCGGCACCGAGGCCGATCAACCACAGCTCGCTGTCGATATCGCGGTCCAGCAGCGGGGTCAGCTGCTGGCGTGCATCGGTCACCGGCGCGAACGCGGTAATCACCAGCGACACCGGCGACACGCTCTTGTGCGCCTCGCCCTGGTCGTGCCACTGCGCCTGCATCGACAGCGAGTCCTTGCCCACCGGGATGCTGATGTCCAGCTGCGGGCACAGTTCCATGCCCACCGCCTTCACCGCGTCGTACAGCAGCGCGTCTTCGCCCGGGTGGCCGGCAGCGGCCATCCAGTTCGCCGACAACTTGATTTCATCCAGCGCATCGACCGGGGCCGCGCACAGGTTGGTCAGTGCTTCGCCCACGGCCATGCGGGCCGAGGCAGCCGCGTCCAGCAGCGCCAGCGGCGTGCGTTCGCCCAGGGCCATCGCCTCGCCGGCCACGCCGTCGAAATCGGCCAGGGTGATCGCCACGTCGGCCACCGGCAGCTGCCACGGGCCGACCATCTGCTCGCGCGCGGTCAGGCCGCCCACGCTGCGGTCACCGATGGTGACCAGGAAGTTCTTGGAGGCCACCGTCGGGTGCGCGAGCACGCGCAGACCGGCTTCCTGCAGGTCCAGGCCAGCGGTCTTCAGCGCCGGCCAGCGCGGTGCCGGCGGGTGCGCGGTATCACGGTGCATCTTCGGCGGCTTGCCGAACAGCACGTCCATCGGCAGGTTGATCGGCGCGTCGGCCGGAATGTTGCCCGGCACGGCGCCATAGGCCACCACCAGGTGTTCGGCTGCGGTGGCGACACCGACCGCAGCGAACGGGCAGCGCTCACGTGCGCACAGCGCGGCGAATTCGGCCAGGCGCTCCTGCGCCACGCCGAGCACGTAGCGCTCCTGCGACTCGTTGCACCACAGCTGCATCGGCGACAGCGACGGATCGTCGGTGGGCACCTTGCCCAGGTCGATGATGCCGCCCACGCCGGAATCGTGCAGCAGTTCGGGAATGGCATTGGACAGGCCACCGGCACCGACGTCATGGAAGAACTTGATCGGGTTGTTGGTCCCCATCGCCACGCAGCGGTCGATGACCTCCTGGCAGCGACGCTCCATTTCCGGGTTGTCACGCTGCACGCTGGCGAAGTCCAGGTCCTCGGCGCTTTCACCGGAGGCGACCGAACTGGCGGCACCGCCGCCAAGGCCGATCAGCATCGCCGGGCCGCCGAGCACGATCACGGCATCGCCGTCCTGCAGCAGGATCTTGTCGACCTGCACGCGATCGATGGCACCGAGGCCACCGGCCAGCATGATCGGCTTGTCGTAGGCGCGCACCAGGTCGGCGCCTTCCGGCAGTTCGAAGCTGCGGAAGTAGCCGAGCAGGGCCGGCCGACCAAATTCATTGTTGAACGCAGCGCCGCCCAGCGGGCCGTCGGTCATGATCTCCAGCGCCGGCGCCATGCGCGGGTTCAGCGCGCGCGGCGCTTCCCACGGCTGCGGCAGCTCGGGAATGCGCAGGTGCGAGACCGAGAAACCGCTCAGGCCGGCCTTCGGCTTGCCGCCACGACCGGTTGCACCTTCATCGCGGATTTCGCCACCGGCACCGGTCGAGGCGCCCGGGAACGGCGCGATCGCGGTCGGGTGGTTGTGCGTTTCCACCTTGATCTGGAACGCGCTGGGCACCTGCGGTTCGCGGCGGTACTCGCCGCTGGCCGGGTCCGGACGATAGCGCGAGGCCGGATGGCCTTCGATCACCGCCGCGTTGTCGCTGTACGCGCTGAGCGTGTGCTGCGGCGTCTGCTGGTGGGTGTTCTTGATCATCCGGAACAGCGAGCGGTCCTGCTCCTGGCCGTCGATGGTCCAGCTGGCATTGAAGATCTTGTGCCGGCAGTGCTCGGAATTGGCCTGCGCGAACATCATCAGTTCCACGTCCGACGGCGACCGGCCCAGCGCGGTGAAGCGTTCGCGCAGGTAGTCGATCTCGTCCTGCGCCATGGCCAGGCCGAGGCGCTGGTTGGCGGCCTCCAGCTGGTCCACCGGCACGCGCTCCAGTTCGCCACGGGCCGGGGTCGAGAACAGGGACTGGCCCTGGTCGACGGTTTCCAGCACCGACTGCGTCATCGGGTCGTGCAGCACCTTGACCAGTGCCTGCTGGGCGGCAGCGTCTGTCGGCCAGCCCTGTACGTCGATGCGCAGGCCACGCTCGACCCGGCTCACCGGCTGGCCGGCACCGCGGACCAGTTCGCTGGCCTTGCTCGACCACGGCGACAGCGTGCCCAGGCGCGGCACCACGATGCGGCTGACCGCACCGTCCGCGACCGCCTCGGACTGCGGGCGGGCTTCCAGGATGCGGCACAGGGTATCGACGTCGGGGGCGGCAGTGCCCTCGGCCTGCACGAAGTAGACGTGCCAGGCACCGCTGATGCGCAGGGAGGGAGCGATGGACTGCAGGCGGGATTCAAGACGTTCGCGGCGGAACGGCGACAGGGCGGGCGCGCCCTCGAGGACCATCATGTCCGGGGAACCGTAGTTGGGAAACGGGCCCGACATTGTACCGGAAGCGGGGGTAGGCTTCGGCCGGGCGGCGCCCGGCACCCGCAGAGGCCAGAGCCAGAGCCGAAGCAACGGCAACGGCAACGGCCAAAGCAAAAGCTGGGTTGCTGTGGGCTGGGTGGGGCGGTGTGGGCCAGCAGGACACGCCGTAAACCCATCCATGGGGGCTCGATGGCGCCCTCCATGGCGCCAACGGTCCTGCTGGCCCACACCACCCCACCCTCGACAGTTTCCTGCTGCTGTAGGTAGGTGTCGACCTTGGTCGACACGGTAGATCCACGCCATGCGAGGATGCTTGCAATCAAACGCCTGAGAGCGAAGCGATCGGCGTTTGATTTTGATTTTTTGTTCGTCTTTCGTGGCTGGCCGCGCAGGAAATTGTCCGTGGCCGGGTGGGTGGGCTGCGCAGGGGCGTAAGCGCCATGGATGGCGCGCCCGAGCCTACAGGGACGTATTCACGGCGCCCCCTGCGCAGCCCACCCACCCGGCCAACCCCCAGAAATCCGCTGTAAACGACCAACCCCAACCACGAGGGGGCTCCGCCGATGGCTGCCGACCGCGCGCCAGCGCCGCGCTCGCCCAAATCCCCGAACCATGCGCTCGCTCACGGATTGACCACGCAATTGATGACAACGTTGTCCCCACCTGGCGCCGGACTCTCTCCCCGGCCCACCAGGTACCTCCGTCCGCCCCCTCCGTCGCCTTCCCGGGCGATGTCCGGACCCTGCGTTACGTGCGGCGCCGTCGTGGCCCGTGCGCCAACCATCGATCGGAGACACACCATGTACGACCCGCTTGTGCAGAGTGCCGATGTACGCAGTGCCCACCCTTCCCTTCAACGCTGTCGCCCGCGCCGTCTGGCCTGGCTGCTGGCCCTGGCCGGGGCGGTTGCCCTGCCCGGCCTGGCCCAGGCCGCCAGCTGTGCCGGCGTGGCCGAATGGGACCAGGCCAAGATCTACCGGAGTGGCGATACCCTGCAGAAAGGAGGCGTCCTCTACCGGGCGAACCAGGACATCTGGAACGCGCCGCCGGACCATCCGGCCGGAGCGCCCTACTACACCAACCTCGGCGCCTGCGACGGCGGCGGGGTCAACCAGCCGCCGGTGGTCAGCCTGACCTCGCCGGCCAACGGCGCCACCTTCAGCGCCGGCAGCACGGTCAACGTGACCGCCAATGCCAGTGATGCGGACGGCAGCGTCAGCAAGGTCGAGTTCTTCCGCGATGGCAGCTCGCTGGGCGTCGACACCAGCGCGCCCTACAGCGCCAGCTGGACCAACGCCAGCGCCGGCAGCCACACCCTGCGCGCGGTCGCCACCGACAACAACAACGCCACCGCCAGCACCGCGACCATCACCATCACCGTCAACGCGGCCAGTGGCGATACCACCGCGCCCAGCGTGCCCGGCGGCCTGGCCGTGGGTACCCGCACTGCCAACAGCATCGCGCTGAGCTGGAGCCCGTCCACCGACAACACCGGCGGCAGCGGCCTGGCCGGCTACGACGTGTACCGCAACGGCAGCCTGGTCGGTTCACCGTCCAGCGCCAGCTATGTCGATGGTGGGCTGACTGCCTCCACCAGCTACAGCTACCGCGTGCGCGCCCGTGACAACGCCGGCAATGCCTCCGCGCAGGGCACGGCGGTGACCGCCAGCACCCTGGCCGGCGATGGCGGCACCACCGGCAAGCGGGTCATCGGTTACTTCACCCAGTGGGGCATCTATGGCCGCAACTACCGAGTCAAGAACATCGACAGCAGCGGTTCGGCCGCGCGCCTGACCCACATCAACTACGCCTTCGGCAACGTGCGCAACAACCGCTGCGAAGTGGGCATCACCCAGGCGTCGGATCCGAACAGCGGTGCCGGTGGCGATGCCTTCGCCGACTACACCAAGGCCTTCGGTGCCGGCGAAAGCGTGAGTGGCAGCGCCGACACGTGGGACCAGCCGCTGCGCGGCAACTGGAACCAGCTCAAGCAGCTCAAGGCCAAGTACCCGGGCATGAAGGTGCTGATCTCGCTGGGTGGCTGGACCTGGTCGCGTGGCTTCTCCAGCGCGGCGCAGCCGGCCAACCGCCAGGCCTTCGTCGCCTCGTGCATCGACGCCTACATCAAGGGCAACCTGCCGGTGACCGACGGTGCCGGTGGCCCGGGGGCGGCGCTGGGGGTGTTCGATGGCATCGACATCGACTGGGAATACCCGGTGGCCTGCGGTATCGCCTGCGGCACGCCCGAGGACAACGCCAACTTCACCGCGCTGATGGCCGAATTCCGCCGCCAGCTCGATGCGGTGCGTCCGGGCCTGCTGCTGACGGTGGCGGTCGGCGCCGGCATCGACAAGATCCGCGTCACCGACCCGGCCGCATACCACCCGTACCTGGACTACATCAACGTGATGACCTACGACTTCCACGGCGCGTGGGATGCGAAGACCAATCACCAGTCGGCGCTGTTCGATTCGCCGAATGATCCGTCCACCGGCGACCAGAAGCTGTACAACAGCAACGACGCCATCGAGGCCTTCATCAGCCGCGGCGTGCCTGCCGCCAAGCTCAACCTGGGCATCGGCTACTACGGGCGTGGCTGGACCGGCGTGGCCAACGCCAACAACGGCCTGTACCAGACCGCCACCGGTGCGGCGCCGGGCACCTACGAGGCCGGCATCGAAGACTGGAAGGTGCTGAAGAACCTGGCGTGGCCGGGCTACACCGACAACACCGCCGGTGCCACCTGGATCTACAACGGCAGCACGCTGTGGAGCTTCGATACCCCGGCCAACATCACCCGCAAGATGGGCTACGTGAAGACCCAGGGACTGGGCGGTGCGTTTGTCTGGGAGTTCAGCGGCGACGATGCGCAGGGCACGCTGACCAAGGCGGTCAGTGATGGCCTGAAGTAAGCAGACAACCGGGGATGCGACAGGCATCCCCGGTTTCCCACCTGTAGCGCCGAGCCCATGCTCGGCTGATGTGTCCGCAGCCGAGCATGGGCTCGGCGCTACAGAAAAAGGTCAGCGGCGGTCAGCGCTTGGCCGACAGCTTCTCCAGCGCGGCACGCAGCTGCGCCGGCGGCAGGTAGCCGCCGAGCTGGGTGCCATCCGGCGCGAAGATGGCCGGCGTACCGTTCACCCCCAACTGCTGGCCCAGGGCGTACTGCATCGCCACCGGGTTGGTGCAGTTCTTCGCGGCCACCGTGCCACCACGCTTGGCATTGGTCAGCGCCTGGCGACGATCGGCCGCGCACCAGACCGAGATCATGTCGGTGTAATCCTTGCTGCCCAGGCCCATGCGCGGGAAGGCCAGGTATTCAACGGTGATGCCGTTGCGGTTGAGCTCGGCGATGTCCTGGTGCAGCTTGCGGCAGTAGCCGCACTCGATGTCGGTGAACACGCTGATGGTGTATTTCGCGTTCGGCGCGGCGAACACGATGCGGTCACCATGATTGGCCTTGGCCAGCAGGTCGCGACGGTAGCCCAGCAGGCCTTCGCTGTTGGCCGGGCTCTTGGCGCGGGTGTCGTAGGGCTGCGACTGGAACAGGTAACGGCCGTCGTCGGAGACGTACAGCAGCTGGCCGGAGACCACCACTTCACGGAAGCCCGGGAAGGGCGCGGCGCCAATGTAATCCACCTGGAAGCCGGGGTTGAGCTCGGTCAGTGCCTTGCGCACGGCCTGCTCGGCCGGGCCATTGGCCGCGGCGGCAGGACCGGCCTTGGCAGCCGCTGCGGCGGGCGCCTTTGCGGCGGGCGGGGCCGGCTGGGCGCAGGCACTCAGGCTGAGCGCGCCGAACACGGCGGCGATGGCGAATCGGAGCATGGAGCAGTCCGCAGCAGAAAGAAGACTTCGGATTCTGACACAGCCATCCTGAGCGGTCCGCGATGCCGCGCACAGGCCCGGCAGGGGTTCAGCCGTGGGCTCAGCCGCGTGGATGATGGCGGGCGTGCAGTTTCTGCAGGTGTTCGCGCGCGACCAGGGTGTAGATCTGGGTGGTGGACAGCGAGCTGTGGCCCAGCAGCATCTGCAGCGCGCGCAGGTCGGCGCCACGGTTCAGCAGGTGGGTGGCGAAACTGTGCCGCAGGCCATGCGGACTGATCCGCGCTGGGTCGATGCCGGCCACCGCCGCATAACGCTTGACCAGATGCCAGAACGCCTGGCGGGTCAAGCCATGCAGCGCCGGTTCGATGAACAAGGGCGTCTGCCCGTCGGCCAGCGCCTGCACCTTGCCCTTGCCCACCAGTTGCGGTCGCGACTGCTGCAGATAGCGTTCCAGCCAGTACTGCGACTCCTCACCCAGCGGCACCAGGCGCTCCTTGCTGCCCTTGCCGGTCACCCGCAGAACGCCCTGGCGCAGATTCACTGCCGTGGCGGGCAACAGCACCAGCTCGCTCACGCGCAGCCCGGCGGCATACATCAGTTCCAGCATGGCGCGGTCGCGCAGGCCGAGCGGACTGTCGATATCCGGCGCCGCCAGCAGCGCATCGATCTGGCTTTCGGCCAGCGCCTTGGGCAGCAGCCGTGGCAGCTTCGGCGGATCGAGCAGTGCGCTGGGATCTTCACTGCGTTCGCCACGGCGCACGGCGTCGGCGAAGAACGCACGCAGCGCCGACAGCAGCCGCGCATTGCTGCGCGGCGACCAGTTGTGGCGGGTGCGCCAGGCCAGGTAATCGAACAGCCCGGCGCGTTCAACACCGGCCAGACCGCCGTCGCGCCCATCACACCAGCGCGCCAGGCCTTCTAGGTCGCGGCGGTAGCTGTCCAGGGTGGCGCGGGCCAGGCCGTGCTCGGCCCAGATCGCGTCGAGGAAACGCTGGATGCGCTGGCCGTCCTCGCTGCGCAGCTCGGGCAGGTGCTGGACCAGCTGACGACGTTCGGCGGGAGTGGAAGTGACGGCCATGCACGCAGGATACGAGGCCGACTGCGGGCACGGCCAGCATTGCGTATGCTCGGCACATGTCGAGCCCCGCCACCGATGCGGCCCACGTCGCCGCTGATACGCCCCGCCCGCGCGCGCTGCTGCTGTGGCGCCTGCTGGCGATGATCTATGACGCGTTGCCGGTGCTGGCCCTGTGGATGCTGGCCGGTACCGTGTTCACCCTGGCCTATACCTTCAGCGGCCATGCGCAGCGCGAGAACATCGCGCCTTTCAGCGCATGGCAATGGCTGCTGTGGGCAGTGTGCTGGGGGTTGACCGGGTGGTATGCGACCGCCAGCTGGCGACGCGGCGGGCAGACCTTGGGCATGCGCCCGTGGCGCTTGAAGCTGGAATCACGCGACGGCACGCCGTTGCGACGCGGCCAGCTGTGGCTGCGGTTCGCGGTGGCCACACTGTCGTTGCTGCTGGGCGGATTGGGCTTCTGGTGGGCGCTGGTGGATCGCCAGCGGCTGACCTGGCACGACCGCGCCAGCGCCACGCGGCTGCTGCGGATGCCGAAGCGCTGATATGTCACCCTTCAATCCAATCCTGCGCGGCGCGTGTGTAGAGCCGAGCCCATGCTCGGCTGACGCGCGATGAGCGAAAAGCAGCCGAGCATGGGCTCGGCTCTACAGAATCCAGCGCGCTGGGCCTGGATCGACCGCCAACATCGGACCAGGCAACGGACGCCCAAGTGGTAACGCACATTCTGTAGAGTCGAGCCATGCTCCGCTCACGCGCGCAGCGCGGGAAGCGGCCGAGCCATGCCCGGCGCCACCGGTATCAGCCCGATTTGCGCCGGAACAACAATCCGGACACTGCCAGCATCACGATCGGCGGCAACGCGTAGGCAATGCGGTAGTCGAACTTGAGCGCGCCGGCCATGCGCCCGAAGAACAGCTGCAGCAGCCAGAACGCCAGCGCGAACAGGATGCCCAGGAACAGGCGCTTGCCCATGCCACCACTGCGCAGCGAACCGAACGCGAACGGCACCGCCGCCAGGCACAGCGCCAGCACATTCAACGGATAGAACCAGCGGCTCCAGTACACATCCTCGTAGTCGCGTGCATCCAGGCCGTTGCGCTCGCGGTAGGCGATGCTGGTGCTCAGCTCGGACACGCTGAGGTTGCGCGGCTTGGCGATGCCGGTGGCCAGGGCTCCGGCGTCCAGCTTGGAATTCCACGGCTCACGGGCCACTTCCTGGCGCGTTGCCGAGCGCTCGCCGAAGGTGTCGCGGCGCACGCCGGTCAGCACCCAGCCGTCCTTGTCATGCTCGGCGGTGGCGGCATGGGTCAGCGTACCGACCCGCCCGTCCTCGTTGATCCTGTAGAGGCGCACGTCACGCAGGATCAGCCGGGTGCCCTTTTCGCCCACCAGTTGTTCTTCGCCGGTCTGTGCGTTGAGGAAGGTGTCACCCTCGCGCGCCCACAGGCCGGAGTAGCGCGCCACCGCCATGTCGGTGCCCCACTTGGCACTCATCTTCAGCGAATCGGCGCGGTTCTGGCCCCAGGGCCCCAGGGTCTCGGCACTGATCACCATCAGCCCGGTCAGCAGCGACAGGGCGATCGCCACCGATACGCTCAGGCGCTTGCGCGACAGGCCCAGCGCGCGCAGCGCGGTCAGCTCCGAGGTCGCGGCCAGCTGGCCCAGGCCCATCAGCGCGCCGATCACCGCTGCGGTCGGGAACATCGTGTAGGCCCGGCGCGGCACGGTGTACAGCACCCAGGCTGCCGCATGGCCCAGCGAATAGCCGTTCTTGCCGATGTCCTTGAACTCGCCGGAGAAGGCCATCAGCACGTCCAGGCCGACCAGCACCGCCCAGGTCAGCAGCACGGTACCCAGCACCGCGCGGCCCAGGTACAGATCGAAACGCATCGGTCGCAGCATCATGCGCGGGCTCCCGTCGGGCGGGCCATGCGGCCATCACGCGCGTACATCCAGATCGCCAGTGCCAGCAGCGGCAGGGTCAGCCACCACAGGCCAAGCGCCGACGGAATCTGGCCGTTGGCAATCCAGCCGCTGCCGATGAACATCATGTTGGTGCCGACCATGTAGGCCAGCAGGGCCAGCATCATCCGGCCGTAGCGTTGCTGGCGCGGCGAACTGCGGCCCAGCGGCACGGTCAGCAGGGCGAAGGCCAGCGCGATCAGCGGCGGGGCCAGGCGGCGGTGCAGCTGTGCCTGCGCCTCGGGACGCTTGTCGCCGAACAGCGCGGTGGTCGGCATCAGTTCGGGATCATCACTCTTGCGGGCCTCACTGCCGTCGGGCAGCGCCACGTCGTTGCGGGCGAAAGTCGCCAGACGGTAATCCAGCGCACCGGCCGCCGGCCCTTCCAGCTGGTGGCCATCATCCAGTTCGAGGAAGCGCTGGCGGGCGCCTTCGAAGTACATGCGACCGCTGGCGGCGGACACCACTTCAAGGCGATCCTCCTTCTGGCGCTGCAGGAACACCCGGCCCAGCTGGCTGCCATCGGGGGAGATGGAGGCGACATAGACCACGCCACCATTGGGCAGCGGAGTGAACCGGCCCGGCTCCAGGCCGGCCATCAGCACGCTGCGGTTGGCGTCCTGGATCATCTGTTCGGCGGTGCGCTGGGCCCAGGGCCCCAGCCACAGCGAACAGGCGCCGACCACCGCAATCACCGGCAGCACCAGCAGCAGCAGGGGCTTGAGCAGGCGTTTGGGGCCGACACCGATGGCGGTGATGACCGCCATTTCCGAGTCGCGGTAGAGGCGGGCGATGGCCAGCAGCAGGCCCAGCATCAGTGCCAGCGGCAGGATCAGCGGCATGTAGACGATGAACTGCAGGCCCAGCTGCGAGAACAGCAGCTTGGCTGGCAGCCGCCCGTCGGCGATGTTGCCGAGGATGTCCACCAGCACGCCGCCCACGCTGACCACCAGCAGGACGATCAGGGTAGCCAGGAAACTCTGGACGAAATCGCCCAATAGATAGCGGTCGAGCTTCAACATGGGGCGGTGGTTTAAACTCTCAGGTTCGTTCGCGGTGCCGCCCAGTCTAGCGTCTGGGCGTAAACGGTCCGCGATTGTACGGACTTGCCAATGGAATCTGCTCAATGGCTCTCGAATTCACCCTGAACCACCTCGCTGCGGCTTCGGCCGCCGTTGACTGCCTCGTCGTCGGCGCCTATGCCGACCATACCCTGACTGCGTCCGCGCAGGCACTGGATGCTGCCAGCGGTGGCCGCCTGGCGGCCCTGGCCCAGCGCGGCGACCTGTCCGGCAAGACCGGCGCCACCACCCTGCTGCACGATCTGCCGGGCGTGACCGCCCCGCGCGTGCTGGTGGTCGGCCTCGGCGATGCCGCCCGCTTCGGCGTGCCGCAGTACCTGAAGGCAGTCGGTGATGCCGTGCGCGCGCTGAAGGCCGGCGCTGCCCGCAGCGCACTGTTCACCCTGTCCGAGGTGGCGGTGAAGGACCGCGACGCGGCCTGGGCGATCCGCCAGGCGGTGATTGCCGCCGACCACGCGGCCTACCGTTACACCGCCACCCTGGGCAAGAAGAAGGCCGACGATGCCGGCCTGGCCCAGCTGGCCATCGCCGGTGAGGATGCGCAGGCCCTGGCGCAGGGCCAGGCCATCGCCGCCGGTGTCGAGTTCGCCCGCGAGCTGGGCAACCTGCCGCCGAACTACTGCACCCCGGCCTACCTGGCTGAAGTGGGCGTGAAATTCGCCGGCGAGCATGACGGTGCCGAAGCCGAGATCCTCGACGAGACCCAGATGGAAGCGCTGGGCATGGGCTCGCTGCTGGCCGTGGCCCGTGGCTCGGCCAACCGCCCGCGCCTGGTGGTGCTGAAGTGGAGCAATGGCGGCGACGCCAAGCCCTACGTGCTGGTCGGCAAGGGCATCACCTTCGATACCGGTGGCGTCAACCTGAAGACCCAGGGCGGCATCGAAGAGATGAAGTACGACATGTGCGGCGGCGCCAACGTCATCGGCACCTTCGTCGCTGCGGTCAAGGCCAAGCTGCCGTTGAACCTGGTGGTGGTGGTGCCGGCGGTGGAAAACGCCATCGACGGCAATGCCTACCGCCCGTCCGACGTCATCACCTCGATGTCGGGCAAGACCATCGAAGTCGGCAACACCGACGCCGAGGGCCGCCTGATCCTGTGCGACGCCCTGACCTACGCGCAGCGCTTCGAGCCGCAGGCGCTGGTCGACGTGGCCACCCTGACCGGTGCCTGCATGGTCGCCCTCGGCCACCAGACCGCCGGCCTGATGAGCAAGCACGACGACCTGGCCAACGAGCTGCTGGCCGCCGGCGAGCAGGTCTTCGACCGCGCCTGGCGCCTGCCGCTGTGGGACGAGTACCAGCCGATGCTGGATTCCAGCTTCGCCGACGTCTACAACATCGGCGGCCGCTGGGCCGGTGCCATCACCGCCGGCTGCTTCCTGTCGCGCTTCGCCGAAGGCCAGCGTTGGGCCCATCTGGACATCGCCGGCGTGGCCAGCGATGAAGGCAAGCGTGGCATGGCCACCGGCCGTCCGGTCGGCCTGCTGAGCCAGTGGTTGCTGGACCAGGTCGCCCGCGCCTGACGCTGTACCTGACCCTGGCCGGCAACCGCCGGCCGGGGCCTCGCCGGTCCAGCCGTCAGCCGGCATGGATCGGCACCTGCCTCACCTGGATGCCACCATGCCCCGCGCCGACTTCTACCTGATCGCCAAGCCCCGTTTCCTGACCGAGCCGCTACGCCTGGTCTGCGAGCTGGCGCGCAAGGCCAACGACGCCGGGTTGTTCACCCTGGTGCTGGCCCGCGACCAGGCCCAGGCCGAAGAACTGGACGAACTTCTCTGGTCGTTCGACGACGATGCCTACATTCCGCACCAGATCGTGGGTGAGGATGTGGACGAGGAAGAAGCCTTGGTACTGATCGCCCCGCCCGGCGGTGAGGCCCCCGTGCGGCCGCTGGTGATCAACCTGCGCGACGAACCCTGGCTGGGCCAGTGCGAGCGCGTGCTGGAAGTGGTGCCGGCCGATCCGGAAGCGCGCGAACCGCTGCGCGAGCGCTGGCGCCAGTACAAGACCGCCGGTTACGACCTGAACAAGCACGACATGTAAGCCCTGCGAGGACCCCTTGATGCGCCTGCTGATCGCCCTGATTCTTCCCTGGCTGTCCTTTTTCACCATCGGCCGGCCGTTTGCCGGCATCGTCTGCCTGATCCTGCAGATCACCCTGATCGGCTGGCTGCCCGCCGCGATCTGGGCTGCCTATTCGGTCAGCCAGTACCACACCGACCAGAAGATCCGGCGCACCCTCGGGTCGCGCTGATCTCCCTTCCCGCCTTGATGACTGGTTCCCCCGCATGACCCAACTCGCCTCCAGCTACGACCCGAAGTCCTTCGAGACCGACCTCTACGAGGCCTGGGAGAAGGCCGGCCATTTCAAGCCGTCCGGCAAGGGCGAGCCGTACACCATCCTGCTGCCGCCGCCGAACGTGACCGGCACCCTGCACATGGGCCACGCCTTCCAGCAGACCCTGATGGATGCGCTGGTGCGCTACCACCGCATGCGCGGCTACGACACGCTGTGGCAGGTCGGTACCGACCACGCCGGCATCGCCACCGAGATGGTGGTCAGCCGCAACCTGGCGCTGGAAGGCAACGGCGAGACCCGCGATTCGCTGGGCCGCGAGGGCTTCATCGGCAAGGTGTGGGAGTGGAAGCAGCAGTCCGGCGACATCATCGAACGGCAGATGCGCCGCCTCGGCACCTCGGCCGACTGGTCGCGCAGCACCTTCACCATGGACCCGCAGCCGTCCGAAGCGGTGATCGAAGCCTTCGTGCGCTGGCACGAACAGGGCCTGATCTACCGCGGCCAGCGCCTGGTCAACTGGGACCCGGTGCTGAAGACCGCGATTTCGGACCTGGAAGTGGAGAGCGCCGAGGAAGACGGTTTCCTGTGGTCGATCGCCTACCAGCTGGATGAAGGCCTGAGCTACGAACACGTCGAGCGCGATGCCGACGGCGTCGAAACCCTGCGCGAAACCCGCGATTACCTGGTGGTCGCCACCACCCGCCCGGAAACCCTGCTGGGCGACACCGCGGTGATGGTGCACCCCGAAGACGAGCGCTACCTGCACCTCATCGGCAAGAGCGTGGTGCTGCCGCTGACCGGCCGCCGCGTGCCGGTGATCGCCGATGACTACGTCGACCGTGCGTTCGGTACCGGCGTGGTCAAGGTCACCCCCGCGCATGACTTCAACGATTACCAGGTGGGCGTGCGCCACAGCCTGCCGATGATCAACCTGTTCACCCCGGTGGCGGCGATCAACGACAACGCGCCGGAACGTTTCCAGGGGCTGGACCGTTACGACGCGCGCAAGGCCGTGCTGGGTGAACTGGAAGACCTGGGCATCCTGGTCGAGACCAAGGCGCACAAGCTGCAGGTGCCGCGCGGCGACCGTACCGGCCAGGTGATCGAGCCGTACCTGACCGACCAGTGGTTCGTGAAAATGGACGAACTGGCGCGTCGTGGCCTGGAGCTGGTCGAGGACGGGTCAATCGCCTTCGTGCCGCAGAACTGGATCAACACCTACCGCCACTGGATGACCAACATCCAGGATTGGTGCATCAGCCGCCAGCTGTGGTGGGGCCACCGCATTCCGGCGTGGTTCGATGCTGCCACCGGCAACTGCTACGTCGGCCGCAGCGAAGAGGAAGTGCGGGCGAAGCACAATCTCGGCAGCGACGTGGTGCTGAGCCAGGAAAGCGACGTGCTGGAGACCTGGTTCTCCTCACAGCTGTGGCCGTTCTCCACCCTGGGCTGGCCGAACGAGCAGGCGATGGCCGAGCGCGGTTTCGACCGCTACCTGCCGTCGTCGGTGCTGATCACCGGCTTCGACATCATCTTCTTCTGGGTGGCGCGCATGATCATGGCCACCGACAACCTGACCGGGAAGATCCCGTTCAAGGACGTCTACTTCACCGGCCTGATCCGCGATGGCCAGGGCCAGAAGATGTCCAAGAGCAAGGGCAACGTGCTCGACCCGCTGGACATCATCGACGGCATCACCATCGATGATCTGGTGGCCAAGCGCACCGGCGGGCTGATGCAGCCGCGCATGGTGGAGAAGATCGAGAAGGCCACGCGCAAGGAATTCCCGGACGGCATCGCCGCCCATGGTGCCGATGCGCTGCGTTTCACCATCGCCGCGCTGGCCACCCATGGCCGCGACATCAAGTTCGACATGAACCGCGCCGAGGGCTACAAGAACTTCTGCAACAAGCTGTGGAACGCCAGCCGCTTCACCCTGATGAACACCGAAGGTGCGGCGTTCACCGGCGTGCCGACGCCGCGTACCGATGCCGAGCGCTGGATCCTCTCGCGTCTGGCCGCCACCACCGCCGAAGCGCAGGGTCATTTCGCCGCGTATCGCTTTGACCTGCTGGCGCAGTGCCTGTACGAGTTCGCCTGGAACGCGTTCTGCGATTGGTTCCTGGAGCTGAGCAAGCCGGCGTTGAATGGCGCCGATGCCGCCGACGCTGACAGCACCCGCCACACACTGTTGTACGTGCTGGAAGCGCTGCTGCGCCTGCTGCACCCGCTGACCCCGTTCATCACCGAACAGCTGTGGCAGCAGCTGGCCCCGCGCCTGGGCCTGGCCGAAACCACGCTGTCGCTGCGTCCGTACCCGACCGCCGCCGAGTTCGAGGGCGACCATGCGCAGGCCGAGGCCGACGTTGAATGGTTGAAGGCAGTGATCAGCGCGGTGCGCCGCGTGCGCAGCGAATTGAACGTCGCCCCGTCCAAGCTGGTGCCGCTGCGCCTGCTGGCCGGCCAGGAACATGCCGGGCAGAACCAGGACCGCGTGCGCATCGAGCGCTTCAGTGCCTCGCTGTCGTTCCTGCTGAAGCTGGACAGCATCCAGTGGCTGGCCGACGCACAGAGTGCGCCGCCGGCAGCCGCCGCGATCGTCGGTGAGCTGAAGCTGCTGGTACCGCTGGAAGGCCTGGTTGATCTCGATGCCGAGCGCGCGCGCCTGGACAAGGAGATCAAGCGCGTGGAAGGCGAGCAGGAAAAGAGCGAGACCAAGCTGGCCAAGTTCTCCGACAAGGTGCCGCCGGCGGTGATCGAGCAGGAGCGCGTGCGCCTGGTCGACTGGAACAACCAGCTGGCTGGCCTGCGCGAGCAGCGCGCGAAGCTGTAACGCCTCGCCGGTGGGTGCGGACCGTGGTCCGCACCCACCGTTCCGCTTTGGTAGGTGCCAACCTTGGTTGGCAGATTTTCAAGGCTGACGCCGGGCAATGCCCGGCGTTTCATTTTTCCCCGCATGGCATCATCACCCGATGCCACTTTCCATCTTCCTGCTGGTCCTCGCTGCCGCGGCACTACATGCCAGCTGGAACGCGATCGTCAAACGCGGACCGGACAAATTCCTCGGCACCGTACTGGTCACCGGCAGCGCCGCGCTGTTGTCTGCGCTCGTCTTGCCGTGGCTGCACTTCCCTGCCACGGAAAGCTGGCCGTGGCTGGGCGCGTCGGTGCTGCTGCAGGTGACGTACTACGCGTTGGTCGCACGCTGCTACCAGCAAGTCGACATGAGCCTGGCGTATCCGATGATGCGCGGCTGCGCGCCGATCCTGGTTGCGCTGGCCGGCGCCGTGCTCGGCGAACGCCTGCCGCCGTCGGCCTGGCTCGGCGTCATCCTGGTGAGTGGCGGCATCCTGTGCATGGCCCGCGGCGCACGCAGCGGCCAGCTGCGGCTGCCGTTGCTGACGGCGGCGATGATCGCCACTTACACACTGGTCGATGCGCAGGGCGCACGGCTGTCCGGCAATGCGCTGAGCTATACGTTGTGGCTGTTCCTGCTGTCGGGCATTCCGTTGCCGCTGTGGGCGCTGCATCGGCAGCGCGGCAAGTTGCTGGCGTATGCGCGCCAACACTGGCCGCTGGGCGTGGCAGGCGGCATCGGCACCACCGCGTCGTATGCGATGGCGCTGTGGGCGATGACCCAGGTACCAGTGGCCATGGTGTCGGCGCTGCGCGAATCGTCGATCCTGTTCGCGCTGCTGATCTCGGTGTTCCTGCTGCGCGAGCGGGTGCCGCGCGCGCGTTGGCTGGCGGCGGCGTTGATCGTGGCTGGCGTGTTGGCCCTGCGGCTGGCGTAAACAACGCATCGGTAGCGCCGGGCCATGCCCGGCGAGCGCAGCGGCCACGCGACGCCGATTACAGCGGCGGCATTGTCTCCAGCTCGCCGTCCACCAGTTCGATCGCCATCACCAGCGCATCTTCGCGCCCCTGCGCGGCAGGGTAGTAGCGAGGGCGCCGGCCGATCTCGTTGAAGCCTTCGCTGTGATACAGCGCCAGCGCCGGGGTATTGGACGGACGCACTTCCAGGAACACCCGCTGCGCGCCTCGATCACCGGCCAGACGGACCAGCGCACGCAGCAGCTGGCGGCCGAGCCCACGCGACTGCACCAGCGGATCGATGCAGATGTTCAGCACATGCGCTTCATCGGCAGCGAGGCTGAGCACGCCATAGCCGATCAACAGGCCATCGCGCTCCATCGCCAGGCCGGGATAACCGGCACGCAGGCAATCCAGGAAAATGCCGCGGGTCCACGGGTAGGGATAGCCACGCACTTCGATGGCCATCACCGCGTTGAGATCGCTCTCGCGCAGTGCACGCATCGCTACCGGCCCGGGCTGGCTGACCGCACTCATGCGGTTCCGCCCTTGCGCAGTGCGCGCAGCTGCGGCCACAAGGCGCGCTTGGCTGCGGGGTCGCGACGCAGTTGTTCCAGCGGCCAGCTTTCCATCAGCGTCTGTGTGGCCGGGTCGTTGGGATTGCAGCCCGAGGCACGCAACAGCGCGATCTGCAGGCGATCAGGCAGGCGTACCAGCGGCTGGCGCGCGTTGCCGGTGGGCAGCGGACGGGCCGCCGCCGGTACGGTATCCGGCGCCGCCACCGGCACGGCAGTGCGTGGTGGCGCGCGCTCGGGCCGAGGTTCCAGCGCCGCGTCGCGCTGGCTGGGTGCGTGCTGCATCGATGGTGCCGCCGTGCGCGTCGGCGCAACCGGCGCGGGTGCCGATGCCGCAGCCTCGGCCACGCTCAGCTGCAACGCCGCGTCCATCTCGGCAGCCAACTTGCCATCGTGATAGACGGTATAGCCCATGGCCTGCAGCCAGGCCTGCTGGGCCGGGGACCACAACACGGGCAGGTCCTGGCTCACGCCGCCTCGGGCTTCTTGCGCAGGCGCTGCACGCCCCACATCACCGGGCCTGACAGCGCGTACAGGATGCCGACGACGAACAACACGCGGGGCAGGTCGATCACCGCGATGGCGATGGCGATCGGCACCAGTGCCAGCACCAGGAACGGGACGCGGTCCGAACGTGCGCCCTCCTTGGCCGCGCCGCCCTTGAAGCTCCAGAAGCGGATACGGCTGACCATCAGCAGTGCGGCGACCAGGGTCACCGCCAGCGCCACGAAGCGCAGCTCGTTGCCGTTCCAGCCCAGGGTGCCATCGGCGAAGGCCCAGACGAAGGACATCATCAGGCCGGCGGCAGCCGGGCTGGCCAGGCCGACGAACCAGCGCTTGTCGACCACGGCCACCTGGGTGTTGAAGCGCGCCAGGCGCAGCGCTGCGCAGGCGGCGTACAGGAACGCCACCGCCCAGCCCAGACGACCGACCAGCTCACCGTCGTATTTCAGTTCCGACAGGGACCAGTGGTACATCACCAGGGCCGGCGCCATGCCGAAGCTGACCAGATCGGCCAGCGAGTCGTACTGCACGCCGAACTCGCTGCTGGTGCCGGTCAGGCGCGCGACACGGCCATCGAGGCCATCCATCACCGCCGCCACGAACACGGCGATGCTGGCGTTGACGAAATCCCCGTTGGCCGCGGCGATGATGGCGTAGAAGCCAGAGAACAGCCCAGCCGTAGTGAACAGGTTGGGCAGCAGGTAAATCGTGCGCGAGCGCGGCGGCGGTGTGATCGGGTCCATGGAATCCAGTTTAATCGACTTGCCAGCGGTCGGCGCCAATGCTGCAATCGGCGTTCTACGCCCATTCTGCGGAGTTTGCCATGCGTGCCCTGTCCTGCCTGGGTTGCCTGCTGCTGTTGGCCAGTACCACGGCGCTGGCCGGCCCTGTCTACAAGTGGAAGGACGCCAAGGGCGTGACCCAGTATTCGGAAACGCCGCCGACCGGGGCCAAGTACGAGACCCGTGCCCAGGCCAGGACGCCGGTGGCGGACGCAGCCCCGGAGCCTGCCGCCGCGCCGGTGCCGGAGCAATGCAGCACCGCCCGCGCCAACGTGGCGCTGCTGGAAGGCAGTGGCCAGGTGATGCACGACACCGACGGCGACGGCAAGGCCGATACCGCGCTTACCCCGGAACAGCGCAGCGCGCAGAAGGGCCTGGCCGAGGCGGCAATCAAGGCGTACTGCCCTCCGGCGGGTTGAAGGGGGATCGGCCGGGCGGCGCCCGGCACCCGCGGAGGCAACGGCCGAAGCAACTGCAACAGCGGCTTCCTGGGGGATGGCGGGGCGGTGTGGGTGTGCAGGACACGCCGTAAACCCATCCATGGGGGCTCGATGGCGCCATCCATGGCGCCAACGGTCCTGCACACCCACACCGCCCCGCCTTCGACAGTTTCCCGGTGGCCAGTAGATCCACGCCATGCGTGGATGAATCTCCATCGAAATCGAATATTTCGACAATTGATCGAATGATCGAATGATCGAATGATCGAAGAGCATCCACGCATGGCGTGGATCTACTGTCGACCAAGGTCGACACCTACCAATAGCAAGCCACGCCGTCCAGACAGATTGCGGAAAACTGTCGAAGGCGGGGTACTGTGGGTTTGCGGGGTGTGAGCCGCATGGATGCGGCGACCAAGCCTCCATGGACGGATTCACGGCGTCCCCGCAAACCCGCAGTGCCCCGCCATCCCCCAGGAAGCAGGCTGTTGCCGTTGCAGTTGCTCCGGCCGTTGCCTCGGCGGGTGCCGGGCGCCGCCCGGCCGATACCCCTCCCCCGGCCGGGCTGGCAGAATAGGTGTCTCTGCCGTAATCCGAAGCCGACGATGCGCCTCTCCCAGTTCCACCTGCACACCACCAAGGAAACCCCCAGCGACGCCGAGCTGACCAGCCACCGGCTGATGCTGCGCGCGGGCATGATCCGCAAGCTCGCATCCGGCCTGTACACCTGGTCGCCGCTGGGCCTGCGCGTGCTGCGCAAGGTCGAACGCATCGTCCGCGAGGAAATGGACCGTGCCGGCGCCGTCGAATTCCAGATTCCGACCATCCAGCCGAAGGAACTGTGGGAGCAGACCGGCCGCTGGCAGAAGTTCGGCCCGCAGCTGCTGAAGATCAAGGACCGCAAGGAACAGACCTTCTGCTACAGCCCCACCGCCGAAGAAGCGGCCTGCGATTTCGCGCGCAGCGAACTGTCCAGCTACAAGCAGTTGCCGGTGAACTTCTACCAGATCCAGACCAAGTTCCGCGACGAGATCCGTCCGCGCTTCGGCGTGATGCGTGCGCGCGAGTTCCTGATGAAGGACGCCTATTCGTTCCACCTGCACGACGAAGACCTGGTGCGTGAGTACGAAAACATGAAGGTGGCCTACAGCCGCATCTTCACCCGCCTGGGCCTGGACTTCCGCATGGTGCAGGCCGATTCCGGTGCGATCGGCGGTGACGCCTCGCAGGAATTCCACGTGATCGCCGATTCCGGTGAAGACGCGCTGGTGTTCTCCACCGGCTCGGACTACGCCGCCAACATGGAAGCGGCCATTGCCGCCGATCCGGCCGCGCGCGCTGCGGCCAGCGAAGCCCTGCGCAAGGTCGACACCCCGACCCAGAAGACCTGCGAAGACGTTGCTGCCCTGCTCGGCATCGACCTGCAGCGCACCGTGAAGTCGGTGGCGCTGATCGCCGGTGAAGGCAAGGCACAGCAGTTCGTGCTGGTGCTGGTGCGCGGCGACCACGAGGTCAACGAAATCAAGCTGGGCAAGGTTGCCGGCCTGGACGAGCAGCGTTTTGCCAGCGAAGCAGAGATCGCCGAGTTCCTCGGCAGCGTGCCGGGCTTCCTCGGTCCGGTCGCACCGGCCAAGCCGATCCGCGTGGTCGCCGATCGCGAAGTGGCGGCGATGTCCGACTTCGTCGTCGGTGCCAACGAGGCCGGTTTCCACCTGGCCGGCGTCAACTGGGGCCGCGACCTGGCCGAACCGGAAGTGGCGGACATCCGCAATGTACGCGCCGGTGATCGTGCGCTGGATGGCGGCGAGCTGAAAATCGCCCGCGGCATCGAAGTCGGCCACGTGTTCCAGCTGGGCCGCACCTATGCGAAAGCGCTCGATGCCACCGTGCTGGACGAGAACGGCAAGGCCGCAGTGATGACGATGGGCTGCTACGGCATCGGCATTTCGCGCGTGGTCGCCGCAGCCATCGAACAGAACCACGATGACGCCGGCATCATCTGGCCCGACGCGATGGCGCCGTGGCAGGTGGTGGTCTGCGTGATCAATCCGAAGGGCGACGCGGGCGTGGCCGATGCAGCGGCAGGCCTGCTGCAGGAGCTGCGCGACGCCGGCCTGGATGCTGCACTGGACGACCGCGGCCTGCGCCCGGGCGCGATGTTTGCCGACATGGAACTGATCGGCATCCCGCACCGCGTGGTGGTCAGCGAACGCGGCCTGGCCGCAGGTACCTTCGAGTACCGCTCGCGTCGCGCCGCCGAAGCGGAGAGCCTGGACAAGGCCACCCTGCTGCAGCGCCTGCAGGGCTGATCGGAAAAGACCGGGGTATACCCCGGTCTTTTTTTTGCCGGATGGCCGTTCCCGGAAAATCGCAGCGGACATAATCCGGTCAAAATGGTCGCAACCGGGCCAGCCAGCCGACAGACGGTGACCGCAACTGTTTGTGCTGGGATTAATTCCTCATTACTCTGTCCCGCGACGCCACGGACCGGCTCGTCCCTGTCCCTAAATTAGTTTCTGGAGTAATCGTTGATGAGTATCGACCTGACCGGCCTGTCGGCACGTGAGCTGGGCGCATTGATCCGCACAGCCAAGAAGCAGCAGACCATCGTCGCCAAGCGTCGCCCGATCACCAAGGTGCGTGCCCAGCTGAGCAAGCTGGCCAAGACCGAGGGTTACACCATCGAGGAACTGTTCGGTGGTGAACCCGCACCGCGCGCGCGCAAGGTCGCCAAGGCCACCAAGGCCCCGTCCAAGGCCGCCGGCCGCAAGCTGGGCAAGGTTGCGCCGAAGTACCGCAACCCGGCCAACCCGAAGGAAACCTGGACCGGTCGTGGCAAGCAGCCGCGCTGGATGGCCGAGCTGACCGCCAAGGGCAGCAAGAAGCCGGAAGATTTCCTGATCAAGAAGGCCTGAGGCCGGCTGCAGCAGGAATGAAAAACGCCGGCGAAAGCCGGCGTTTTTTCTTTGTCCGGGGTGTGGACCAACGGTCCACACCCACGCCATTCAAGGGTGTGCGGACCAACGGTCCACACCTACAGCGTCTTGCGCGCCGGCATCAGCAGGTTGCCGAACAGCAGGCCGGCGACCAGCGCCATCACCACGTTCAACACGGTCAGGAACACGCTCTGACCGGCACCCACATCCTGTTGCTGGACCAAGGTCAGCACGCCGCGCAGGCTGGTGCTGCCGGGCACCATCATGATGATGCCCGGCAGGCGGATGATCGCGCCGGGACGGCCGACCACGCGCCCGAACAGGTTGCCACCGGCGGTCAGCAGCATCGCCGACAGGAAGATGCCGGCCGGCGTACCCCAGGCATGACCACCAAACTTGGAGATCGCGTAACCGGCCACCGAGGCGGCGATCACCCACGGATAGTCGCGGCGGTTGGCCTTGAACAACATGGCGAAGGCGAACGCCGCCGTCAGCAGCGAGCCCCACTCCACCCATGGCCCCTGTGGCCGCGAGGCACGGATCATCGGGTCCAGCCCCAGCACATCGGCCAGGGTCACCGCGATCATCGCGCCGACACTGAGCTTCATGATGGTGGTCAACGCGCCGGCAAAGCGCGCGGTGCCGGACACCCAGTGCTGGCTGGCCAGTTCATTGACCGCGTTGGTCAGCGACATGCCCGGCAGCAGCACCACCAGCGAAGCGATGATCACCGTATTGAGATTCAGCGCGCCCACGAAGGTGGCAACCACGGTGGCGACCAGGCCGGCCAGCAGTGCCGCCAGTGCTTCGGCCGCTTCACGGCTGGCCGGGCGCTTGTCGGTGACCATGCCGAGCAGGCCGATCAGCAGGCCGATGACGCCGGCGGTGGCGATGTCCAGCCACGGCAGCTTCCACATGCCTGCAACGCCGGCCGCACCGAGGGTGAAGGACAGGATGGTGCGCAGCTTGCCGCGCCGGCCCGGATCCTTGTCCAGCTGGCGCAGCGCGGTGTGGCCCTGGGCAATGCTCATGCGGCCATTGGCCACTTCCTCGGCGATCCCGTCAGCCACGCTGAGCTTGTGCAGGTCGTTCTCGCCGGGCGCCAGCCGGATCACCCGGGTGATGTCACTGGAGCCGATGGCCTGCGCCGGGTCGCTGAAACTGAGGATGATGCCGGTGGGATTCGACCACGGTTCACAATCCAGATCGAGCTGCCGGGCCAATGCAACCACCGCCGCTTCCAGGCGCTGGGCCGTTGTGCCGTAGCTGTGCAGGCGGCCGGCGATCTCGGAAACGAAGGCCACGCGCTGCGCGTAGGTGGCCTGGGGCGTGGGGATCGTGTGAGCGTCTGCGGACATGCGCCGTAGTATTACCTACGTCAGGCTCTGCTGGAGAAATTCATCCTGGTTCGACGCGACGTGCAATTCAGAACGGTTATGCTGCGACCCGAATGGCCCCCATGACCCCGACCCACGCCCCCCAGCTCGAACAGGACGCTCAGGATCCGGGACTGATCCGGCTGTCCGGCCACTGGACCCTGAAGACCGCGCTGGCCGCGGCCGAAGTGCTGCGTGGCGTTCCGGACACGCTGACCGGCATCGACGCCACCGGCATCGAGCTGCTCGACTCCGCTGGCGTACTGCAGGTGCTGCGCGTCGCCCATCGCGCTGACCTGAGCGAAGACGCCCTGCGGTTCCGCCCGGACCACCAGGCGCTGGTGTGCACCATCGAAGAAGTGGCCGACGACCGTCCGAAGCCGAAACGCGACTTCGGCGTGCTGGCGGCGCTGGAGCGGCTGGGCGTCAGCGTCCATGCCACGGGCCACAACATCAAGGCGCTGTGCAGCTTCCTCGGTGAGAACCTGGTCAAGGCCGCACGCTTGGTCAAGGAACCCCGACGTTTCCGCCTGACCGCGACCGTGCACCAGATGGAGCAGGTCGGGCTGGACGCCGTGCCGCTGGTCGCGCTGCTGTCCTACCTGGTCGGCGCAGTGATCGCCTTCCTCGGCTCGACCATCCTGCGCGATTTCGGCGCGGAGATCTTCGTGGTCGAACTGGTGAACATCGCCTTCCTGCGCGAATTCGCCGTGCTGCTGACCGCGATCGTGCTGGCCGGCCGCACTGCCAGTGCGTTCACCGCGCAGATCGGTGCAATGAAGGCACGCGAGGAAATCGATGCGATGCGCACCCTGGGGCTCGACCCCATCGACCTGCTGGTGCTGCCGCGCCTGGTCGCGCTGCTGGTGACGCTGCCGTTGCTGACCTTCATCGCGATGATCGCCGGCCTGGCCGGTGGTATCACCGTCGGCGCGTTCGACCTCGACATCCCGCCGCAGATGTACATCGCGCGCATGCACGACACCATGGAAGTGCGGCACATGCTGGTCGGCCTGTCCAAGGCGCCGGTATTCGCGCTGGTGATCGGCCTGATTGGCTGCCTGGAAGGCCTGAAGGTGGAAGGCACCGCGCAATCGGTCGGCGAGCGCACCACCTCCAGCGTGGTGCAGACGATCTCGCTGGTGATCATCATCGACGCCTTCGCGGCGTTGTGGTTCATGCACATGGACTGGTGACATGAGCACGCATCCGATCCCCGAAGAAGTGCCCATGCAGGACGACGACGGCCACGACCTGGCCATCCGCGTGCGCGGGCTGGTCAACCGCTTTGGCAGCCAGACCGTGCACGAAGGGCTGGACCTGGACGTGCGCCGTGGCGAGATCCTTGGCGTGGTAGGTGGTTCGGGCACCGGCAAATCGGTGCTGATGCGCTCGATCCTGGGCCTGCGCGTGCCGGATGAAGGGCAGATCGAAGTGCTCGGCCGCGACGCGCGTGCCGACGACGCCGAGAGCCGCCTGCACATCGAACGCAATACCGGCGTGCTGTTCCAGGACGGCGCCCTGTTCTCCTCGCTGACCGTCGGCGAAAACGTGCAGGTGCCGCTGAAGGAACACCACCGCGAACTGCCCGAGCGCTGGCACTACGAGCTGGCCCTGCTGAAGGTGAAACTGGCCGGTCTGCCCGCCGATGCGATCAACAAGCTGCCCTCGCAGCTGTCCGGCGGCATGCGTAAGCGCGCCGGCCTGGCACGTGCGCTGGCGCTGGATCCGCCGCTGCTGTTCCTGGACGAACCGACCGCCGGACTGGACCCGATCGGTGCGGCCGCGTTCGATCGCCTGATCAAGACCCTGCAGGAAGCGTTGGGGCTGACCGTGTTCCTGATCACCCACGACCTGGACACGCTGTATGCGATCTGCGACCGGGTGGCGGTCATCGCCGACCGCAAGGTGGTGGCCAATGCGCCGCTGCCGGAAATCGAGAGACTGGATCATCCGTGGATCCAGGAATACTTCCACGGACCCCGCGCGCGCGCCGCGCGTGGCGAACAGATCGAGAGTGCCTGAGCCATGGAAACAAAAGCCAACTACGTGCTGATCGGCGCGTTCACCCTGATCACCGGCCTGGCCCTGCTGGCCTTCGGCCTGTGGGCCGCCAAGTACTCCTCCGACCGCACCTGGCAGGAATACCGGGTAGTGTTCCGTGAAGCGGTGACCGGCCTGTCGGTCGGCAGCCCGGTGCAGTACAACGGCATCGCGGTGGGTTCGATCACCGAACTGAACCTGGTGCCGGACGATCCGCGCCAGGTGGTCGCGCGCATCCGCCTGAACTCGACCACGCCGGTCAAGACCGATACCCGCGCCAAGCTGGCGATCACCAGCCTGACCGGCCCGTCGATCATCCAGCTCAGCGGCGGCACGCCGCAGTCGCCGGCGCTGACCACGGTCAACAAGGACCCGGCACCGATCATCCCGACCACACCGTCGGCGCTGCAGAACATCACCGACGTGGCCAACCGCATCGTCGAGCGCATGGACCAGATCCTCAGCGACCGCAATGTCGCCTCGATCAACGCCACCCTGGCCAACCTGGAAACGATCAGTGGCGGCCTCGCCGACCGTGACCAGGGCACGCAGTCGCTGCTGCTCAGCGCGCGCGATGCCGCGCGCAGCCTGGACGCCACCCTGAAGACCACCAACGGCACCATCGAGCGCCTGGACAAGAACCTGGTGCAGCAGCTGCCGGGCATCATCGACAAGCTCGACGCCACCCTGGCCAAGCTTGACTCGGCCGCCGGCAATGCCGATTCGATCCTTGGCGAGAACCGCGCAGCCATCAACAGCTTCGCCAATGACGGCCTGGGCCAGCTCGGCCCGACCCTGGGTGAACTGCGTGGCCTGATCCGCGACCTGCGCCGGGTCAGCGACCGTCTCGAGAACAACCCCGCGCGCTACTTGCTCGGCCGCGACGCCCCGAAGGAGTTCGAACCCAAATGAGCCCGACCACCCTTCCGCGCCTGTTGCTGGCAGCGTCGCTGTCCACCCTGCTGGGTGGCTGCTCGATCCTCGGCAGCGGCGACAAGAACCCCGTCACCCTGTATTCGCCGGCCGTGCAGGTCAAGGTCGACCCCAGCTGGCCGCAGGCCGACTGGCAGCTGGTGCTGGCCAAGCCCAGCGCCGCGCGCATGGTCGACAGCCCGCGCATCAACGTGCGGCCGACGCCGTCCGAGCTGGAGATCTACAAGGGCGCCAGCTGGGCACAGCCGGCCACCGACATGATCGAAGACACCCTGCTGCGCGGCTTCGAGGATTCCGGCCGCATCCACGGCGTGGCCCGCGTTGCCGCCGGCATCCGCGCCGACTACAAGCTGTCCACCGATGTCCGTCGCTTCGAATCGGACTATCAGGGGCAGGCAACGCCCACGGTCGTCATCGAGATCAACGCCAAGCTGATCGATGTGACCAACCAGCGCGTGGTCGCCGACCGCACCTTCCGCCAGCTGCAGCCGGTGGGCAGCACCGAGGTAGCCGCAGTGGCAGCGGCGTTCGAGCGTGGCCTGCAGCAGGTGGCGCAGGACGTGGTGGGCTGGACGCTGACCAGCGGGCAGAACGACAAGCAGGCGCTGAAGCGCTGATCTGTTTCCGCTGATTGCGCCGGGCCTGGTCCTGCGAAACGGGTAGATCCACGCCATGCGTGGATGAATCGTCCGGGACCGTCGTCAGGTCCGCGGCGTGATCCAGCGGAACGTCAGGTTGATGCGTTCACCCTGCACCCGCGCCATCTTCGGCAGCGCGTGCTGGTAGTGGCGCTGGGTCTGCCCGGCCATCAACAGCAGATCGCCGTGGCCGAGCAGGTACTCGGCCTTGCGCGCAGGATCGTCACGTCGGCGCAGCAGGAACCGTCGCGCTGCTCCCAGACTCAAGGAGGCGATCAGCGGCGCAGGCCCCAGCTCGGGTTCGTCGTCGCTGTGCCAGCCCATGTAGTCGGTGCCGCCGCGATAGCGGTTGAGCAGCACGCTGTTGAATCGACCCACGCCCTCGAGCTGCAGCCGGTCGCGCAGCGCGGACAGCAGTGGCGGCCACGGATGGGGCACGAACTCGGCGCCTGAATAGCGGTAGCGCGCCTGCGGATCGCCGATCCAGCAGCTGAGCCGGGGTGAATCGACCCAGCTGCCGAACATGCGGATGCGGTGCGTTTCCCATGGGATTTCGGCTTGCAGTGCCTGCTGCAGGGCATCGGCCTGTCCACCAGGCAACCAGCTTGGCAAATGGCGGACGTCAGCGTCGGGAATGTCGGTCGGGAACAGCATGGCGCCATGCCTGCAGCTGAAATCTACTCCAGATTGCCTGATTTGCCCGCTTCATTCACAGGCGGGACAATGCTCCACCTCCACACCGTCTTCCCATGCAACTGATGCCGCGCCTTACATCCTGTCAGTCCTGCCCCGCATCTGATGACCGGGGGGGGCGATGAAACTGCTCCGCTACCTGGGCGCAATCCAACGCTCGGTTCAGCGCCATGGAGGCGGATTGCCCGGGCTCTGGTCGGTCATCACTCGCGCATTGAGGATTGCTCGGGCCATGGGTATAGGGGGACTACTGCACCGCGTGCGAGCTTCCGGCAGCGATCAGCGCCCGAGTGCTTCACCGCCGTGCGACGCGCCATTGCCAGCGCCAGTCCCGCTGGAGCAGATTTCACTGAAGGTCGGGGTGATGGTGCACGTGTTCTATCCGGACCTCATTGAGGAGCTGGCCCGCTCGCTGGAACAGATGCCAATCCCCTTCACGCTTATGGTCTCGGTGGTGGATGACGCTGCCGCTGAGCAGGCTCGTGCACGGTTTGCGCGGCTTCCCCTGCTCAGCGACCTGCAGGTAGCGAAGGTGGCCAACCGTGGCCGCGACATCGCGCCTCTGCTGCTGGCGTTCGAAGACCGCATCCGCGAGCTGGACGTGGTGGGACATATACATACAAAGAAGTCTCTTTACACCGGTAGCTCCCAGGAACAATGGCGCAAGTACCTGCTGGCGTCGCTGTTCGGTGACCGCGAACGCCTGGCATGGATGTTCGGCGTGCTGCAGGCAGCGCCGGATATGGGGCTGATCTATCCGGAAACCCATTCGTCGCTGCCGCCATGGGCACACACTTGGCTGTCCAACGTTTCGGTCGGCCGCACACTGAGCGCTCGTCTTGGCCTGGGGTGGGAGAGTACGGGCTACTTCGATTACCCCGCCGGTTCGATGTTCTGGGCGCGGGTGGATGCCCTCCGCCCCCTGTTCGAGCTGGAACTTTCGCTGGATGATTTCCCTGTGGAGGCGGGCCAGATCGATGGCACGCTGCAGCATGCGATCGAACGGCTTTTCGCGTTGATCGCTCGTGATCGCGGCTACCGGATCGGCGTGCTGCCAACTGATGGCAGCCGCCACATGGCCGTTGAAGGTGAGCGCAACGCCGGGGCCGCGTTCAGGTATCCGCTGGCCGAACAACTGCGGATGGCGGCCATCGAAGCTCGGGTTGTGACTCTGGATGTATTCGACACACTGGTGCTGCGTCCCTTCATGACTCCAAACGGCGCCCGCCAACTGCTGGCGCTACGTGCCGAGCGCTTGACGGGAGTTGCTACCTTCGCCGAGATCCGAGAAGACGCGGAAATCGCACAAAGGCAACGTTTGGGCCGCGACCCTGATCTGGCCGAGATCTACCAGCAGATGGGTCGCTTGGCGCGCCTTGGCGACGACATGACCCAACGCCTGCTGGCGCTGGAAGTGCAGATGGAACGGGATCTGTTGCGCTCGCGCCAGGCGATGTTGGAGGCGCTACCGGTGCTGGCCGGAAAACGGCTGGTCGCTCTGTCGGACATGTATCTGCCCAAGGCCGTTCTACGCGACGTACTGCCACCGGAGGTGCAGGCCGTTACCGACGAGTGGTGGGTTTCCTGTGAAACCGGGTCCCGCAAGGATGCTGACAACAGCTGGTCGCAATGGGCAGGGCGACTGATGACGCCGCCTGGACGCTGGCTGCATGTGGGCGACAACGAACACGCCGATGTCCAGTTGCCTCAGCGTGCCGGCCTGATCAATCCAGTCCATGTGCTGCGTCCTGCCGTGTTGTTCGACATGGTCCCTGCGCTGCGCTCCCTGCGCCATCCTGCAGCAGCACAGGCGCCTTGGCCTGAGCAGCTATGGCGGGGTCTGCTCGCCAACCGCTTCGCGTATATGGCCGACACAGCCCCGCATCGCGTGTACCCGACGCCGCAGCTTGACGCGGAGGATGCAGGCTACTGCGTGCTGGGCCCCATGCTGCTTGATTTCCTGCTGACCACCGCCGCTACCGCCCGTCAGCGGGGTATCGGTTCAATCCTGCTACTTGCTCGTGAAGGCTATCTGCTGGAGCAGGCCTGGATGCTGTTGGCCAAGGTTCATCCCGGCATGCGTGCACTGCGCGCTGAGTATTTCCTTGCATCGCGGCGCTCCACTGCCTTGCCAGCGCTGGCCGCGGATGCAGATCTGTCTGCCGTGCTGGCTGGCAGCTTCAACGGCTGCGTGCGCCAACTTCTTGTAGCTCGCCTTGGCTCACAGGCCGTGGAAGTCATTGCCCGGGTTGACCCTACGCTGCTGGAGCGCGATGTTTTCCTGCCTGAAATGGCAGACACGCTCTCGCTGTGGCTGGAACCTGCGCTTCCCGCCCTCCTTGAGCTGGCCCGGCAGAGTCAGCAGGACTGGCAAGCGCATCTGTCAAAGGCCACTGGCGGCCAGCCGGCGATGGTTGTCGACCTGGGCTATGCAGGGACCATCCAGCGCAATCTGATACGCCTCAGCGGCGAACCGATAGGCGGCCAGTACTTCGCATTGCGGGAAACGGCCAAGCAGTTGAATGGGTTGGGCTGGGCCGAAGCACGCTACTTCGACGGCCGCACGGACACCGCTGGGTCATCCTTGATCCTAGAGCACGATCTTCTGCTGGAGGCATTGCTGAGTGCCCCATACGGCCAGTTCAATGGCTACTTCCGCGACGCGAGCGGAATGGTGCACGGCGAGTTCGGCGAACAGACCCTCGGAGAGCCCGGACTGGAAGCTCTGGCTGCGGTGCAGACCGGCGCGCTCTCATTCATCAACGATACCTGCTCGGCCGTCGACGCCAACGTTGCCGACATCACACTGGACAAGTGTGCAGTACTTGAACCGCTGCGCCTGCTCGCCGAGGGAAAATGGCAGGCAGGCGCTTGGCTGCAGGAGCTGGCCACCGAAGACGACTTCAGCGGCCGTGGCAAGGTAAACGTGAGCAGTACCTACTGACGGAATGCAACGCCCGTCTTTTCCTTCAACTCGTCATCGCCAACGCCCGGCGCGGCTTCCACCAGCACCAGACCGTCATCGGTCACATCGAATACCGCCAGGTCGGTGATGATGCGATCGACCACGCCCACGCCGGTCAACGGCAGCGTGCACTCGGGCAGGATCTTGTGTTCGCCGTTCTTGGCGGTGTGCTCCATCAGCACCACCACGCGCTGCACGCCAGCCACCAGGTCCATCGCGCCGCCCATGCCCTTGACCATCTTGCCGGGCACCATCCAGTTGGCCAAGTCGCCCTTGTCGGTCACCTGCATCGCGCCGAGGATGGCGAGGTTGACGTGGCCACCACGGATCATCGCAAAGCTGTCATGGCTGCCGAAGTAGCTGGCACCGGCGCGCGCGGTCACGGTCTGCTTGCCGGCATTGATCAGGTCTGCATCGACTTCGTCCTCGGTCGGGAACGGGCCGATGCCCAACAGGCCGTTTTCCGATTGCAGCCACACGTCCACGCCTGCGGGGATGTGGTTGGCCACCAGCGTCGGCAGGCCGATGCCCAGGTTCACGTAGGCGCCATCGGTCAGTTCACGCGCAGCGCGCGCCGCCATCTCGTCGCGGGTCCATGCCATGTCAGTTGCCCTCCGCACGGATGGTGCGCTGTTCGATACGTTTTTCAGGGGTGGGGTTGTGCACGATGCGGTGCACGTAGATGCCCGGCAGGTGCACCTGGTCCGGATCGATGCTGCCGACCGGCACCACCTCCTCCACTTCCACGATGCAGACCTTGCCGGCCATCGCGCAGGCCGGGTTGAAGTTGCGCGCGGTCTTGCGGAACACCAGGTTGCCGGCCTCGTCGGCCTTCCACGCCTTGACCAAGGCGACGTCGGCGCGCAGCGCGGTTTCCATCACGTAGTGCTTGCCGTCGAACTCACGGGTTTCCTTGCCTTCGGCCACCACCGTGCCGTAACCGGTGGCGGTGAAGAACGCCGGAATACCCGCACCGCCGGCACGCAGGCGCTCGGCCAGGGTGCCCTGCGGATTGAATTCCAGCTCCAGTTCGCCGGCCAGGAACTGCCGTTCGAACTCCTTGTTCTCGCCCACGTAGGACGAAATCATCTTCTTGATCTGCCGGGTTTCCAGCAGCTGGCCCAGGCCGAAGCCATCCACGCCCGCGTTGTTGGAGATCACGGTCAGGCCCTTGGCGCCACTGTCGCGCAGCGAGGCGATCAGTGCCTCGGGAATACCGCACAGGCCGAAGCCACCCACGGCCAGAACCTGGCCATCAGCGACCACGCCCTGCAGGGCATCCGCCGCAGAGGCGAAACGCTTGCTGCGCGTGCCGCTGGAAGTCGATTGCTGCATCTCTACTGCCCTACCCGGTGAGAATGCCGCCATTCTAGCGGCACACCCGTTGCCGGCTGGGATGCGCCGCAGCATGAACCAGCATGCCGGGCCCTCAGTCCGTAGAATGTCCGCTTCCCCGCTTGCGGTGCCCCTGGCAACGCGTGCTGCAGATGGAGAGGACAGGACGACGCATGGCCGTAGTATTCACCGGAGGGGAACTGTCCCGCTGGCTGGATGCCGGGACACTGGGAAAGGGCAACCACCTCGTTTCGGCAGTGCGTGAACTGCGCTACCTGTCACCGCTGCTGACCGCCCAGCTCGAGGGCTGGCAGGTGTCGATCGACCTGGACGCCAGCGCCCGCACACCGCACAGCTCCCTGCAGAGTCGCTGCACCTGTCCGGCGGGCGGGCACTGCGAGCATGTCGCCGCCGTGCTGCTGGCCGCGCTGCAGAACTCACTGGAGGGTGAACCGGGTTCGCTGCGTGCGGCCGCCAATCCGATACTGCCCACCCTGCAGACCCAGGCGATGACGCCGATCCTGCATCTGCACAGCATGGAATACCGTCCTGCCTGGCTCACCGAACGGGACCCCTCGCAGTGGCTCGACGTCGCCACCGTCGCTTTCGAGTACGACGAGCACGTACGTTTTCTCGATGACCCGTCGCTGTTCGTGCATGGCGCCGAAGGCCAGCTCTACCTGCTGCCGCGCGACCTGGCCGGGGAGGCACGGCGCGAAGCTGAACTGAACAGCGTCCACCTGCACCGCGAGCGGCAACCGCGCATCGTGCTGGAGGGCGGCGGTCCGTTGTTCGAGCTGCGCAGTTTCGACTGGACCCGCTTCCTGCTGGAGGATGTGCTGCGGCTGGAAGCGCTGGGCTGGAAGATCGAGACCGACGATGCCTTCCGTCATCGCATCACCCGGGTGGAGGAGATCGACCTGGATGTACGGTCGGTGCCCACCGACAACTCCGCGTTCGACCTGGCCCTGACCATCGACATCGATGGCCGCAGCATTGCGCTGGCTCCGCTGTTGCAGGGCGTACTGCAGTCCGATCCGCGCTGGCTGCGCGGCCAGCTGGACGCGATCGGCGATGACGAGAACGTACTGCTGACGACAGCGGGCAATGAACGTCTTGCCCTGCGGGCAGCCCGGCTGAAACCGGTGATCGCGCTGCTGGCGGATCTGTTCGGCGACCGCGGGCAACCGCTGCGCCTGCAGGCGCACGACCGCGGACGCCTGCTGGCACTGCAGGACGCCGCGCAGCTGCGACTGCACAGCAGCAACGATACCCGCGCACGCGTGCAACGCCTGCTGGACGCACCGGCGATGACCGCAGTCCCAGCGCCCCAGGGCTTGCGCGCGACGCTGCGCAGCTACCAGCTTGAAGGCCTGTCCTGGCTGCAGTACCTGCGCCAGCAGGGCCTGGGCGGCGTGCTGGCCGATGACATGGGCCTGGGCAAGACACTGCAGACCCTGGCCCATCTCCTGGTTGAAAAGCAGAGCGGCCGCCTGGACAAGCCGGCGCTGGTGGTCGTGCCAACCTCATTGCTGCACAACTGGCAGAGTGAAGCGGCGCGCTTCACTCCGGATCTGCGCGTCCTGACCCTGCACGGGCCTGGGCGTGACACGCAGTTCGATGCCATTGCCGCACATGATCTGATACTGACCACCTATCCCCTGCTCTGGCGCGACGAACACGCGCTGCAGGCGCACACCTATCACCTGCTGATCCTGGACGAGGCACAGCAGGTGAAGAACCCCAGGTCGCGTGCAGCGGCCACGCTGCGCACGCTGCTGGCCCGTCATCGACTGTGCCTGACCGGCACTCCGCTGGAAAACCATCTGGGCGAGCTGTGGACGCAGTTCGACTTCCTGCTGCCCGGGCTGCTCGGCAGCGAAAAGCAGTTCAACCAGCACTGGCGCCACCCCATCGAGCGCGGCAGCGACCGCCGGCGTGCACAGCTGCTGGCCCAGCGCCTGCGCCCTTTCATCCTGCGCCGACGCAAGGACCAGGTCGCCTCCGAACTTCCGCCGAAGACGGTCATCACCCGCACGGTAGCGATGGAAGGCGGCCAGCGCGAACTGTACGAAACCGTGCGCGCGGCAATGGAAAAGCAGGTCCGCGACGCGATCAACGGCAGTGGGCTTGCACGCAATCACATCGTGGTGCTGGACGCGCTGCTGAAACTGCGCCAGGTCTGCTGCGATCCGCGTCTGCTGCCAGGCGAGACACCCGCGCGCGCTGCCGGTTCGGCCAAGCTGGACCTGCTGCGCGAGATGCTGCCGTCCATGGTCGAAGAAGGACGCCGCATCCTGCTGTTCTCCCAGTTCACCGGCATGCTGGCCCTGATTGCGCAGGCATTGGATGCCCTGGGTCTGGCCTACGTGACCCTGACCGGCGACACCCAGAACCGGGTCACACCGGTGCAGCGCTTCATGCAGGGCGAGGTTCCCGTGTTCCTGATCAGCCTGAAGGCCGGCGGCGTGGGCTTGAACCTGACCGCCGCCGACACCGTCATCCACTTCGATCCGTGGTGGAACCCGGCTGCCGAGAACCAGGCCACCGACCGTGCCCATCGCATCGGCCAGGATCAGCCTGTGTTCGTCTACAAGCTGATCGCCGCCGGCAGCGTCGAGGAACGGATCGCCGAGCTGCAGCAGCGCAAGGCCGACCTGGCCGACGCGATCCTGGAAGGTGGTGGGGGCACGGGGCCGCGCTTCGATGCAGCCGATCTGGAGGCACTGCTGTCTCCCCTGCCCGGCGCGCCTGCAAAGCGCCCCGCGCGCAAACGCCGGTCCGCCCACACGTGACAGCTTCGGCGGTCAGGCGGCGTTGGGGCTATGGAAACGATTCCCATACAAGGCTGGGATTACACTAGCCAACTGATCTGACAAAGGATTCCAGCGATGCCCCTGCCCGCCTTCAAGGCTTATGACATCCGCGGCCGCGTGCCGGAAGAACTGAACGAAGACCTCGCCCGCCGGATCGGTGTGGCCTTGGCCGATCAGTTGTCGCCCGGGCCGGTGGTGGTGGGGCACGACGTGCGCCTGACCAGTCCGGCACTGCAGGACGCGCTGGCGGTGGGCCTGCGCGGCGCGGGCCGGGAAGTGATCGACATCGGCCTGTGCGGCACCGAGGAGGTCTACTTCCAGACCGACCATCGCGGTGCAGCAGGCGGCGTGATGGTCACCGCCAGCCACAACCCGATGGACTACAACGGCATGAAGCTGGTCAAGGAGAACGCGCGCCCGATCAGCTCGGACACCGGCCTGTTCGCGATCTCCGATGCGGTGGCCGCCGATACCGCGCCCGCCGCACCGGCCAAGGCAGGGCAGACCGCCCAGCACGACAAAAGCGCCTACATCCAGCACTTGCTGTCCTATGTCGATGTCAACAAGCTGAAGCCGCTGAAGCTGGTGGTGAACGCCGGCAACGGCGGCGCCGGCGCCATCGTCGACCTGCTGTCACCGCATCTGCCGTTCGAGTTCATCCGCATCTGCCACGAACCCGATGGCAACTTCCCCAACGGCATTCCCAATCCACTGCTGCAGGAGAACCGCGCTGCGACTGCCGAGGCGGTTCGCGAGCACGGCGCCGACTTCGGCATTGCCTGGGACGGCGACTTCGACCGCTGCTTCTTCTTTGACCACAGCGGGCGCTTCATCGAGGGCTACTATCTCGTCGGCCTGCTGGCCAAGGCGGCGCTGGACCGCAACCCGGGCGGCAAGATCGTGCATGACCCACGCCTGGTCTGGAACACCGTGGAGATGGTCGAACAGGCCGGCGGCGTGCCGGTGTTGTGCAAGAGCGGCCATGCTTTCATCAAGGAAAAGATGCGCGCAGAGGATGCGGTGTACGGCGGCGAAATGAGCGCCCATCACTACTTCCGCGAATTCGCCTATGCCGACTCGGGCATGATCCCTTGGCTGCTGATCGCCCAGCTGATTTCCGAAAGCGGCCGTTCGCTGGCCGACTGGGTGGAGGACCGCATGGCGGCGTACCCGTGCAGTGGCGAGATCAACTTCAAGGTCAGCGATGCGAAGGCGTCCGTGGCCCGCGTGATGGAACACTTCGCCGCGCAGTCGCCGGCGCTGGACCATACCGATGGCATCAGTGCCGACTTCGGCGACTGGCGTTTCAACCTGCGCAGTTCCAACACCGAACCGCTGCTGCGCCTGAACGTGGAATCGCGCGGGGATGCGGCGCTGATGCAGGCGCGCACCGATGAAATCGCCGCGCTGTTGAAGGCCTGAGCGGAGATGTCGCGATGAACACCGTCCAGCCTGTCATCCTCTCCGGGGGCTCCGGCACCCGCCTGTGGCCCCTGTCGCGCGAGGCGTACCCCAAGCAGTTCCTGCCTCTGGCCGGTGAGCTGACGATGCTGCAGGCAACGTGGCAGCGCGTGGCCCCCATCGCCAGCCGCGGCCCGCTGGTCATTGCCAACGAGGAACACCGCTTCGTTGCGGCCGAACAACTGCAGCAGGTCGGCGCCGAGCCGGCCGCGATCATCCTCGAGCCGGTTGGCCGCAACACCGCCCCGGCGATTGCCGTGGCCGCGCTGGAAGCCACCCGTGATGGCGCCGATGCGCTGTTGCTGGTGCTGCCCTCCGATCACGTGATCACCGATGAGGCCGCCTTCCGTGCGGCGGTGCAGGCGGCTTCCAGCGCCGCTGAAGCCGGCAAGCTGGTCACCTTCGGTATCGTGCCGACCGGCCCGGAAACCGGCTACGGCTACATCAAGGCCGCCGATGGCCAGGGCGTGCGCGCAGTCGAACGCTTCGTCGAAAAGCCCGATCTGGACACCGCCACCGGCTACGTGGCCAGTGGCCAGTACTACTGGAACAGCGGCATGTTCCTGTTCAAGGCCTCGCGCTACCTGCAGGAGCTGGAACGCCTGCAGCCGGCCATGTTGTCGGCCTGCCGCACGGCATGGGAGGGCGCGCGCCGCGATGCCGACTTCACCCGGCTGGACAAGGACGCGTTCACTGCGGTGCCGTCCGATTCGATCGATTACGCCGTGATGGAAAAGACCGCCGATGCGGTGGTAGTGCCGTTGGATGCCGGCTGGAACGACGTTGGCTCCTGGACCGCACTGCGCGATGTCTCGCAGCAGGATGGCGACGGCAATGCGCACCAGGGCGATGTGATCGCCATCGACTGCCGCAACACCTATGCCTACGGCCAACGCCTGGTGGCAATGGTCGGGCTGGATGATGTGATCGTGGTCGAGACCGACGATGCAGTGCTGGTCGGCAAGGCCGATCGCATGCAGGAGGTCAAGACGGTGGTGGCGAAGCTGAAGGCTGATGGTCGCAGCGAAGCCACCTGGCATCGCAAGGTGTACCGCCCATGGGGGGCCTACGACTCGATCGACAACGGCGAGCGTTTCCAGGTCAAGCGCATCACGGTCAAGCCGGGTGGTACGCTGAGCCTGCAGATGCATCACCACCGTGCCGAGCACTGGATCGTGGTCAGCGGTACGGCCGAGGTCACCCGTGGCGATGAAGTGATCCTGCTGAGCGAGAACCAGAGCACCTACATCCCGCTGGGCGTGACCCATCGCCTGCGCAACCCGGGCAAGCTGCCGCTGGAGCTGATTGAAGTGCAGTCAGGCAGTTATCTGGGCGAAGACGATATCGTGCGCTTCGAGGATACGTACGGACGCAGTTGAGTCGTCGCCCTGCGGTGGGTGCCGACCGTTGGTCGGCACGCCGCCTACCGGGTCAGGCAATCTCAGCCATGATCCGCTTCAACCCGTGCTGCCACGTCGGCAGTTCGATGCCGAAGTCCTGCTGTAGCTTGCGGTTGTCCAGCACCGACCACGCCGGGCGCTGCGCCGGGGTCGGGTACTCGGAACTGGGAATCGCCTCGACTGTCGGCACCTTGGCCAACAGACCGCTGGCCAGCGCTTCGGCGAAGATCGCCTCGGCAAAACCATGCCAGCTGGTCTGGCCCGATGCCGTCAGATGCCACGTTCCCGACAGCGCGCCCGGATGCTGCAGCGCCTGCACGGTGACATCAGCAATCAATGCCGCCGGCGTCGGCGTGCCGATCTGGTCGGCCACCACACGCAGCTGATCGCGCTCGGCGCCGACGCGCAGCATCGTGCGCAGGAAGTTCGCGCCGTGCGAGGCATAGACCCACGCAGTACGGAAGATCAGATGGCGACCACCGGCCGCACGCACCGCATCCTCGCCATCACGCTTGCTGGTGCCGTACACGCCGAGCGGCGCGGTCGGTTCGTCTTCGCGGTACGGGGCCGTGCCCTGGCCATCGAACACGTAGTCGGTGGAGTAGTGCACGAACGGTACGTCGTGCGCTGCACACCAGCGGGCGATCACGCCCGGCGCTTCGGCGTTGGCGGCGAATGCAGCCTCTACCTCCTGCTCGGCACGATCCACGGCCGTGTAGGCGGCCGCGTTGACTACCAACGACGGCTGCAGCCGGTCAAGCAGGGCCGGCAGACTGTCGGGCTGGCCGAAGTCGGCCATTTCGCAGGTGCTGCCATCAGGCAACTGGCCGCTGCGGGTGGTCGCAACCACCGTCCCCAGCGGTGCCAGCGCGCGCAGCAGTTCCTGGCCGACCTGGCCGTTGCCACCGAATACCAGAACGGTCATGGCACGTAGACCGGTAGGCGGTCTTCAGCAATGTCCTTCAGGAAGGGAGCGTTCTCGTCCTTGGCCGACAGAATCGGCAAACCCAGCGGCCAGTCCACCGCGATGTCGGAGTCGTTCCAGCGAAGGCTGGAATCGTATTCCTTCATGTATACATCGGTGCAAAGGTAGGAAAAAAGCGCGCGATCAGAAAGAACCGCAAACCCATGGGCGAACCCTTCCGGAATCCAGAACTGCCGCTTGTTTTCCGCGCTGAGAATCACCGCCTCCCAGCGCCCGAAGCTGGGTGAACCACGGCGGATATCCACCGCGACGTCGTACACCTCTCCGTCAAGCACGGTCACAAGCTTGCCTTGTGGATGCGGCCATTGATAGTGCAAACCTCGCAACACGCCCTTGGCGGAGGCGGACACATTGCTCTGCACGAACGTACTCGGCAGCCCGAGTTCACTGAAGCGCGCCTTGTTCCACGTCTCAAAGAAAAAACCGCGTTCGTCGCCGAACACTGCCGGCTCGATCACTTTACTGCCGGACAGCGCGGTCTCGATGATCTTCACTGAACCACACCACGTTGCAGCAGTTTAGTCAGGTACTGGCCGTAGCCATTCTTGCTCAACGGCGCGGCCAGAGCTTCAAGCTGCACCGCACCAATCCAGCCCTGCCCGAAGGCAATTTCCTCCGGACAGCAGACCTGCAAGCCCTGCCGGGTCTGGATGGTCTCGATGAAGTTTGACGCTTCCAGCAGCGACTGATGGGTACCCGTATCCAGCCACGCGTAGCCGCGGCCAAGCGCTTCCAGATGCAGGTTACCCTCGGCCAGATAGCGCTTGTTGAGATCTGTGATCTCCAGCTCCCCGCGGGGCGACGGCTTGAGCTCGGCAGCATGCGCGCTCGCATCTCCGTCGTAGAAGTACAAGCCGGTGACCGCGTAGTTCGAGCGCGGGTTCTCCGGCTTCTCCACAAGGTCGATTACTTTCGCGCTCTTATCGAACTCGGCCACACCATAGCGCTCCGGGTCGTTGACCCAGTAGCCGAACACGGTCGCTCCATCCTGGCGCTGGTCAGCACGCTTGAGCACCTCGCGCAGGCCGGTCCCATGGAAGATGTTGTCACCCAGCACCAGACAGCTCGGCTTGCCGCCGACGAAGTCCTTGCCGATCAGATAGGCCTGCGCCAGGCCATCGGGACTGGGCTGCACGGCGTACTGGATGTCCATGCCCCACTGCGAGCCGTCACCCAGCAGCTGCTGGAACAGCGCCTGTTCGTGCGGGGTGTTGATGATCAGCACTTCACGGATGCCCGCCAGCATCAGCACGCTGAGCGGGTAGTAGATCATCGGCTTGTCGTACACCGGCAGCAGCTGCTTGCTGACGCCCTTGGTGATCGGATACAGCCGGGTGCCGGAGCCGCCGGCGAGGATGATGCCCTTGCGTTGGGTCATGTCGTGTCCTTGGTTCAGGCCGCGGTGCCGATGCGCTGCAGGCGATAGCTGCCGTCGAGCACGCCGTTCACCCATTCCTGGTTGTCCAGGTACCAGTCGACGGTAAAGGTGATGCCCTGCTCGAAGGTGTAGGCCGGTTCCCAGCCCAGGTCGTTCTTCAGCTTGGAAGCGTCGATCGCATAGCGACGGTCATGGCCTGGGCGATCGGCGACATAGGTGATCTGGCTGCTGCGCGGCTGGCCGTCCGCGCGCGGGCGGCGCTGGTCCAGCAGCGCACAGATCGCCTGCACCACTTCGATGTTCTGCTTTTCCGAATTGCCGCCGACGTTGTAGGTCTCACCCACCTTGCCCTTGGCCAGCACGGTGCGGATCGCCTCGCAGTGGTCGGACACGAACAGCCAGTCGCGCACCTGCTTGCCGTCGCCGTACACCGGCAGCGGCTCGCCGGCCAGCGCCTTGGCGATCACCAGGGGAATGAGCTTCTCGGGGAAATGGTACGGGCCGTAATTGTTGGAGCAGTTGGTGGTCAGCACCGGCAGCCCGTAGGTGTGGTGGAACGCGCGCACCAGATGATCCGACGCTGCCTTGGAGGCCGAATACGGCGAATTGGGCGCATACGGGGTGGTTTCGCTGAACTTGCCAGTCTCACCCAGGGTGCCGTACACCTCGTCGGTGGACACGTGCAGGAAGCGGAAGGCTGCGCCCTGCTCGGCCGGCAACGCCTTCCAGTAATCGCGCACGGCCTCAAGCAGGCCGAGGGTACCGACGACATTGGTCTGGATGAACGCACCCGGCCCGTCGATGGAACGGTCGACGTGGCTTTCGGCGGCGAAGTTCAGCACGGCATCCGGCTGGTGTTCGGCCAGCAGGTGGGCGACGAGCGCCTGGTCGCCAATGTCGGCTTCGACGAACACGTGGTCCGGATTGCCATCCAGCGAGTCCAGAGTCTTGAGGTTACCCGCGTATGTCAGCGCATCCAGATTGATGACGCGCACGCCTTTGGCGACCGCTTCGAGGACAAAGTTACCGCCAATGAATCCGGCTCCGCCGGTGACAAGCCATGTGGGCACTACCTTTTCTCCTGTTCGATGCGCGCCAGGGACCCTTGGTGGTGCCCCAACTCAGCGCAACAGGATACATGCCGACCGTCTTCACGACCGCCCCCCCAGCGTGAACAGTGGCGGATTTACGCCCGTTTCATGCGGCACCGCAGCACAACCATACGCATTCGCATGGTGCCCCTGCGCCAGTTAGAATCACTGTCCCACCCCCGAACCGGTTGCTGTGTACAGAATCGGACGTTCCCCCGTTATTGAAGGATCGAGCACCAGATGAAAATCCTCGTCGCGTACAAGCGCGTGGTGGACTACAACGTCCGCATTCAGGTCAAGCCGGACGGTTCCGGCGTGGTCACCGACGGCGTCAAGCTGTCGCCCAATCCCTTCGATGAAATCGCCCTGGAAGAAGCGTTGCGCCTGCGCGACAAGGGCATCGCCAGCGAAGTCGTGGTCGCCACCATCGCCCCGGCAGACGCCCAGGCGCACCTGCGCAACGGCCTGGCCATGGGCGCCAATCGCGCCATCCATGTGGTCACCGACCAGGCCATCCAGCCGCTGACCGCCGCCCGTACCCTGCTCAAGCTGGTCGAGAAGGAACAGCCGGACCTGGTGATCCTCGGCAAGCAGGCCATCGACGACGACGCCAACCAGACCGGCCAGATGCTGGCCACCCTCTGGAGCCGTCCGCAGGCGACCTTCGCCAGCAAGCTCGACATTGCCGACGGCAAGGCCACCGTGACCCGTGAAGTCGACGCCGGCCTGGAAACGCTGGAAGTCGACCTGCCGGCCGTGGTCACCACCGACCTGCGCCTGAACGAGCCGCGCTTCATCAAGCTGCCCGACATCATGAAGGCCAAGGCCAAGCCGCTGGCGACCCTGCAGCTGGCCGACCTCGGCGTTGAAGCCGCCGATACCTTCAAGACCACCCAGTACGCCGCGCCGTCCAAGCGCAGCAAGGGTGTGATGGTCAAGGACGCGGCCGAACTGGTTGCCGCACTCAAGCAGAAGGGGTTGCTGTAATGAGCAGGATTCTCGTCATCGCCGAGCACCACGACGGCAAGCTCAACGCCGCCACCGCCAAGACCGTCAGCGCTGCGGCGGCCATTTCCGGCGCCAGCATCGATGTGCTGGTGCTGGCCGCCGACCCGACCGCCGTTGCGGCTGAAGCGGCGAAGATCGCCGGCGTCGCAAAGGTCCTGACCGTGGCCAACGCCGCCAACGCACAGGCCCTGGCCCAGGTGCTGGCGCCGCAGATCGCGCAGCTGGCCAAGGGCTACACGCATGTGTTCGGCCCGTCGACCACCTTCGGCAAGGACCTGATGCCGTGCGTGGCCGCCCTGCTCGGCGTCAACCAGGTCTCCGATCTGATGGCCGTCGAAGGCAGCCACACCTTCAAACGCCCGATCTACGCCGGCAACGCGATCATCACCGTGGAAGTGCCGGCCGATCAGATCGTGGTCGCCACCGTGCGTGCCGCCTCGTGGCCGGAAGCCGCCCAGGGTGGCAGCGCCGCCATTGAAGCGGCCAGCGTCGATGCGGCCCTGCCGGGCCACACCCGATTCGTCGGCCTGGCCGCCGGTGCCAGCGACCGCCCGGACCTGCAGAGCGCCAAGCGCGTGGTCTCAGGTGGCCGTGGCGTCGGTTCGGAAGAGAACTTCAAGGTCATCTTCCAGCTGGCCGACAAGCTCGGCGCCGCCGTGGGTGCCTCGCGCGCTGCGGTGGATGCTGGCTACGTGCCCAGCGACCTGCAGGTCGGCCAGACCGGCAAGATCATTTCGCCGGAGCTGTACGTGGCCGTGGGCATCAGTGGCGCGATCCAGCACCTGACCGGGATCAAGGATGCCGGTACGATCGTGGCGATCAACAAGGATGCGGATTCGCCGATCTTCGAGATCGCTGACATCGGCCTGGTGGGGGATCTGTTCGCGATCCTGCCGGAGTTGGAAGCGGCGCTGTAAGGTTAAGCTGTGAGGTAGTAGGCTCTGCCGCGTCGGCCGCCTTGTGCGGCCGACGTTCTTCCCGCCCCATCCAGGATTCCCTGCCAGCGTGTCTTCGTCGTCCTCAACGCCAGTGCCACAGAGTGACTTGCATCGAAATGTGATGCGGGCCGGTTCGTTCACTCCGGATGTATCCGTCGTCGTTCCAGTTTACGGGTGCGCCGGCTGCCTTGAAGAACTGACCGAAAGAGTGCTGGCGGCGATCACCGGCATGGGCCGGACGGCTGAGGTGATCTTCGTCGACGACAACAGCCCGGACCAGGCATGGAGCCGCATCTGTGAACTATCCCACCTGCACGCGGAAGTACGCGGCCTGAGGCTTTCCCGAAACTTCGGACAGCACGCAGCCATCAGTGCGGGAACCAGCCGCGCCCGCGGCAACGCCATCATCGTGATGGACTGCGACCTGCAGGATGTCCCCGAAGAGATTCCTGCACTGCTGCAAGCACTGACACACGACGTCGAGATCGTCCTCGGTCAGCGCATCGAGCGTCAGGACACATGGTTCAAACGCACAGGTTCACGCACCTTCTATCGCACCCTGGGTTGGCTCACTGAGACCAACTACGATCCAAGCACCGCGAACTTCGGCGCGTACAGCCGACAGGCCATCGATGCGATGAATGCGATGCCTGAAACGGACCGATTCCTTCCGCTCCTCGCTCGTTGGACCGGCTTTAGGACGGCCCGCATCCCCGTCGAGCACGCGCAGCGCAGCGAGGGCAAGAGCGGCTATACATTCGGGAAGCTGCTGCAGATGGCGACCCGGATTGCGCTCTCCTTCTCCGACAAGCCGTTGCGATTGGTGATGACCGCGTCCTTCGCGCTCGCCGGGGTCGGCCTGTGCGTTGCCGCCTTTGCCGTCTACCGGTATCTGATGGGGGACATCCGTGTTGCCGGCTTCACCAGCATTCTCGCCTCTGTCTGGCTAGTGGGTAGCTTCATCATGGCCAGCATCGGCGTGGTCGGCCTCTATGTGGGACGTATGCATAACGAAACCAAACGGCGCCCGCAGTACCTGGTCTGGCAGGATTCCTGGAGTGTCCGCCATGACTGAACATCGTCTACTCAGCCCCTCGCCATTGGACTCGAAACGTTTCGCGATTCGCGTCGAGCGTGCAAACATCGGCGCGAATACGCCTGAAGACATCGCCATCCATGCGATTCACGCTTCGTTGGCCGATCTGATCATCGCGCGTTTCCCCGCTGGTGCCTGCACGATCCCCAATGCACTCATACAACAGGGGGAGACGCTGATCCATGCCGACACGCTTGTCTACTATGACACTCCCCTTCCCTCCCCGGCCGGCAAAGAAGCCGGCAACGTGCGGCGTGCGTCGGCGGCCGATCTTGAAGCGATCCGCCATATCGCGTCTGGGGCCTTCCAAGGCTATCGCGCTCACTATGCCGCCAACCCGTTGCTGCCAGCCAAGCAGATTCTCGATGGGTACATTGAATGGGCGCAGAGTCGTGCGGACCCTACCGGTTCCTCTAACGATACCTGGCTGGTGTTCGACGAAGACGCCGCGGCAGGCTTCGCCACGTGTGATGTCCAAGGCAAGAGCATCGAGATCGTGCTGAACGCCGTCCATCCTGCCTTTGAGAGGAGGGGACACTACGGAACGCTACTGCGTCACCTGCTTCACCACTATGCGGAACAGGGTTTGACAAAGCTGAGCATTTCCACGCAAATCTGGAACTACACGGTACAGCGTCAATGGTCGCGTTCCGGCCTGCTACTGGCAAATGCCTACGATACCTTCCACATCGATCGCCGCTTGAACGCGCAGCGGAGCAAGCCGTGAACCTCACCAGTGCCTTTTTCCCCTGGCTCATGGTGGCCGCCACCGTACTCCTCACAAGCTATGGCCAGCTTGTCATCAAATGGCAGGCCACTTCCTACCAGGCGACCAACTTGGGATGGCTTGGAAAACTGCCGGTCGTGTTCCAGTTGCTGCTGCAACCGTGGGTGATTTCAGCCTTTGTCGCTGCGTTCGGTGCTTCACTGTGCTGGATGCTGGCCGTTTCGCGGCTTGAGCTCAGCCGTGCCTATCCGTTCATGGCACTGAATTTTCTCATCGTCTGCATCGCAGCCGTACCCTTGTTCGGCGAGGTATTCACCTTGTCCAAGGCCATCGGCCTGGCCACAGTCATCGTCGGCCTGATTATCATCAGTCAAGGCTGATCTCACCCTGCTTCCCGCGAAGAGACCTCATGATTCCGTTCAATCGCCCATTCATGACCGGCAAGGAACTCCCCATGATTGGCCAGGCTCATGCCAATGGCCACCTGTCAGGAGACGGCCCGTTTACCAAGCAATGTCACCAGTGGCTGCGTGACCGTACCGGCGCCGCGACCGCACTATTGACTCATTCCTGCACTGCAGCGTTGGAAGTGTCGGCCTTGCTTCTGGACTTGGAGCCGGGCGATGAAGTGATCATGCCGTCCTTCACCTTTGTATCGACTGCCAATGCTTTCGCCCTGCGTGGTGCAGTACCGGTGTTCGTCGACGTGCGTCGCGACACCCTTAACATCGACGAAACCCTGATTGAGGCTGCGATTACCCCGCGTACACGGGCCGTCTGCGTCGTCCACTACGCTGGGGTGGCCTGCGAAATGGATGCCATCCTCGAGATCGCCGGGCGCCACGGCCTTGTGATCATTGAAGATGCGGCGCAAGGCATCATGTCTCGCTACAAAGGGCGCCCCTTGGGCACCATTGGCGATCTCGGTGCCTTCAGTTTCCACGAGACCAAGAATGTCATCTCCGGAGAAGGTGGTGCGTTGCTGTGCCGGGACGCGAAGTTTGGAGAGCGTGCGGAAATCATTCGTGAAAAGGGCACCAACCGCAGCCGCTTCTTCCGAGGCCAGGTGGACAAATACACTTGGGTGGACGTCGGGTCATCCTATCTGCCCGGCGAAATCATCGCGGCCTTCCTTAGCGCGCAGTTGGAAGACGCTGAAGCGATCACAGCCCGACGCTTGGCGATATGGGATCGTTATCACGCCTGGGCGGCACCGCACGAGGCCGCTGGTGCGTTGCGGCGCCCGATCGTTCCCGATGAGTGTGCACACAACGCGCACATGTATTACCTGTTGCTGCCCACCCTAGAAGCCCGCACCCAGTTCATCTCCAGCATGAAGGAACGTGGCGTGCAGACGGTGTTCCACTACATTCCCCTGCACTCTTCGCCAGCAGGCGAGCAGTTCGGCAGGACGGCTGGAGCCATGCCTGTTACCGATGACATTAGCAGCAGATTGGTTCGCCTGCCGCTCTGGCTAGGTCTCGAACCGGAACTGGACGCAGTATTGAGTGCTGCCGATGCAGCAATTCACGCGGTGCAGTGATGACGAGCCCAGCATCAGTGGCACGCCAGACGGATCCTGGTGACAGCATTCCGTCCCATGCGGGGTGTGGTCAAGACCATTCATGGAAGCGCCACGTCGATGCCGGCATGCTGTTCCTGCTGGCATACGTCGCATTTTTCCTGGCTTCGAAGCTCATCGGCTTCACGACGGGATACGCGCTTGACGATTACGGCATCATCCGGCAGGGCGGGAACGAGAGCCTCGCAGCGTTCTTCATTTCGCAAGGACGCTACGCCAGCGCCCTGATGGATGTCGTCGTGCACGCCAGCCATCTGACGATGTCGAGCTTTTCGACAATCGGCCTTGCCGCGACCACAGTGTTTAGTGGGCTGTTCTTCAAAGACGCACTTGATCTTCCAAAGAAGGGTTCGGCCTCAGTCGCCATCGGCCTTGGCGCTTTGCTGGGCGCTCACCCCTACTACACGGAGTACGTGTCTTTCCGTCAGTCAGCGCTGCCCATGTCCATGATGTTCCTTGGCATGTGGTACGCGCTTCGGCTGTATAGAACCGCGCTGGCGAATCACCCGGTCCGGCTGCTCCCGCTGATCGGAAGCATCTTGGTCGGCACGCTGGTGATGGGTTTCAACCAACTCACCACGTCCTTCCTGGCCATTGCGGTGTTGTGCGTGCATCTTCGCCGTCAACAGCGGCACGCCCCGCTAATGCTCGGCGCAGAAATCCTGCGGCGCGCGGCCTGGATCTCCCCGATCTATCATGCGGCATTGGCCGGAGCAGTGTTGATTGTTGGCAACATGCTCGTAGCCAAACTCTGCATTGTCGTGTTCGACACGCCCGCTCTGCAGCGTACCCAGTTGGTCGCCACTGGAATGCTCGCGGAGCGCGCCACCGACGTCATGCGCCTGCTTCCGTTGCTCTGGGCACGTTCGGAGACGATTGTAGCCTGGCCCTCCAAGGTCATCGCGCTGACCGCCTTCGTCCTTCTGCTCGCGGCTGTTCTTCCCCGGAATCCCCGCTTGGCCGGCATCGCACTCGCTACCTTCATAGTTGCCACGGCTGCGGCACTGATTCCCACGGCTGCATCTGCGTCGTGGTGGCCGGTTCCACGAACACTGATCGCAGTCCCGTTTGCCTTGGCTGCAGCAATCGCCATGGTGATTCCAGTCGATAGCAGGAGAACGTCACTTGCCGGCATTCTTCTGATTGTGAGCGCCTGTATTTTCGCGGCACACAGCACAACCGTTCTTTCGAATCAGCAGCGCTTGAACCGCTGGGATCAGATGCAGGCGAGGGATATTACCCAGCTCGCGAACGAGAAGTACCCCGACACCTCTGGAAAGCTGGCAATCGTCGGCCCCTCATGGGCGCACGATATCGCCCAGAGCATCGCCCAGGGAGATCTAAACATCTCTGCATTGAGTGTCGATTGGGCCCTCGATCCCTTGTTCGATGAGGCCACGGGGCGTGATCAGACAGTTCGTCTTGCCCCGGAGTTCAGCGAACTGTGCTCGACTTCGCCAAAATATCCAAACTCCGCTTCATTGCATCGCGAAGGTGACGAAGTCGTCGTCTGCATGCACTGACCAACGTGTCAGCGGCCAGCTCGCGTGGCCGCTGACTTGTCGGTGGACGCCCCCCTCTGATCCGTTTGTGTTCTGAAATTACCCATAGGTACTTCAAGATGAAAGTGTTGGTAACCGGCGGTACCGGATTTATTGGCTCCCATACGACGGTTGAACTGCTGGCACGCCACCATGACGTGGTCATCCTGGACAACCTTGCGAACAGCGACGCGACCGTCGTAGCTGGCGTGACCTCCATAGCTGGACGTGCCCCTGTGTACATCGAGGGCGACATTCGCGATCGCCCTCTTGTCGAACGGGTCCTTCGCGAACACGATATCGATTCGGTCATCCACTTCGCCGCGTTGAAGTCGGTTGGCGAATCATGGCAACGCCCCCTCGATTATTTCGAGAACAACATCTCGGGCACGATCGCTTTGCTGCAGGCAATGCAGGTTTGCGAGATCAAGAGATTCGTGTTCAGCTCCTCCGCGACCGTCTATGGCGAACCGGATCAGTGCCCAATTCCAGAGTCCGCCGTCACGCGCACAACCAATCCCTATGGGCGGACCAAGCTCATCTGTGAACAGCTGCTCGAAGATGTCGCGGCCACCTCCCCGCGACTTAATGTTGCGTCGCTACGCTACTTCAATCCGGTTGGCGCCCACCCTTCGGGCTTGATCGGTGAGTCCCCGAGCGGGATACCGAACAACCTCATGCCCTATGTGTCGCAGGTCGCCAATGGCCAGCGCGCGTATCTGCAGGTGTTTGGCGATGATTACCCAACCATCGACGGAACGGGCGTGCGCGATTACATCCACGTCGTTGACCTGGCCATCGCCCATGTGCGGGCGCTCGAATACCTAGACCGCACAGCGCGCAGCACCACGTTGAATCTTGGCACCGGCCATGGTTATAGCGTCCTTGAAGTGGTTGCTGCGTACGAGCGCGTGATCGGACGCAGCATCCCGGTTCAGATCGTGCAGCGGCGCCCGGGCGACGTCGCGTCGTGCTTCGCGGACCCATCTCTCGCGAGTGAGCTGTTGGGATGGACGGCCACGCGTGATCTGGATGATATGTGCAGGGACGCCTGGCGCTGGCAGCTGCGGCTGGCGTCCAGAAAGGAGTGACCCAACGATGTCGCCTCGACTTGATGCGGATGTCACCGCCCTTATCACTTTCCACCGTGAGGGTTTGTTGGCACACAAGAGTCTTCTCTCGCTGTTTCGCTGCAGAGAGGCCGCAGAGCAGGCGGGCATCTCACTTGAGATTCTTGCGACGCTTGATCGAGCCGACGAGGAAACGACGCGCATTCTTTCAGGACATGCACAGAGCGGAGCCGTGGACCGCCTGTTGTCCCTGGATTGCGGCGACCTCGGCATGTCGCGAAATGCCGGCGTCCTGGCCGCTTCCGGGAGCCAGGTCCTGATCTGTGATGGGGATGACTATCTGTCCGCCGACTTCATTGTCCGTTGCAGAAGATTCAGCGACCTGCATGCACGGAACACGATCCTGCATCCCCAGCTCGTGGTTACGTTCGAGGCGGAGACCGCACTCTGGTGGCAGACAGGCAGCGACGAGGCAACGTTCGATTCGGCGTGCATGCTGGTCACGAACCCTTGGAATGCCTGCAGCTTTGCGTCCCGCGACGTCTACCTCCAGACGCCGTATGCAAGAGCCCGTCCCGGAGAGTCCGGGTTTGGATTTGAAGATTGGCATTGGAACTGCGAGACCCTCTCCAAGGGCAATGCGCATCTGGTCGTACCAGACACGGTGCACTACGTTAGAAAGAAGAGTTTTGGCTCGCTGAACAATGCCCATTCAAGCCAGGATGCCCTGATTCCTCCGACCAGCCTGTTCGACCTTCAATGACCGTTCTCCGGCGTATTCTTCGCACTGCTTACCACCTGTTCGACCAGCTACTGCTCGGGCGGTTGCCGTACAGCCTCCAGCGCCGGTTGATCGCGGCGATGCTGCGGCTCGCAAAGATCATCCGTCCATCCGGAAACTGGCCCTCGGTCGAATCGCTGCTTGTCCGCCGGGTATTGCTTCCCCCGCCACCTTCAATGCGCACCCTGCCCTTATGGGCCATCGAGGATCTGCGGGATCTGTCGATCCGGGTGGACCCGCTGTTGACACCGGAACTTGTTCTGGGCCGGGCTCCGGTGGCCTTCATGCCTCCGCTCCATTGGACACAGGCAGGCCACGCTTATCAGCGCCTTCGACAGAGAATCGGCAACGGGCAGTTCGACACCATCATTCTGGTTCCGTGGCTGAAGCGCGGAGGTGCCGATCTCGGCGCCCTCCACCATGCGCGTGCCTGCAAGGAGGTGTTCGGCCATCGAACGCTGGTGCTTGCCACTGAAATCGGCAGTTCTCCGTGGGCAGATCGGCTCGATCCATCGATTCCCTTCATCGAGCTGGGCCCTGAGCTTTCGCTTCTAAGCAACACCCAGCATGAGCAGGAGCGGGTGCTTGCGCGCCTGCTGATTCAGCTGGCTCCCAAACGGATCCACATCATTAATTCCCATACAGCATGGCGTTCCGTTGAAAGGTATGGGAAAGCCATCCGGCAGAACTCCCGGGTATTTTCCTCACTCTACTGCGATGAGCTTAGTCCTGAAGGACGCCGTGAGGGTCTGGCGCAACACTATCTGCCCACTTGCCACCGATGGTTGGACGCAGTCATCACCGACAACAGCGCCTCGCCGCGCGATTGGTGTAGAACGCTTGGCGCGGATCCAGCACTGTTCCACGTGGTTCATTTCCCTGCCCCTCACATGCCGCCAGCGTCCGCCGAGCAGGACAATGTTGTCGCGGGTAAGCGACTCCTGTGGGCAAGTAGGCTGGAGCGGCAGAAGCGACCAGACGTACTCATTTCTCTGGCGGAATCGATGCCGGATTTCCACTGGGACGTCCATGGCTCGGCGCTCAATGGCAACGACCCGCATCTGAAGCAATTGAAACGAATGAGGAACGTGAGCCTGCATGGGAGCTACGAACGATTCGCCGATATCGTCAGCAGCGGCCATCTGGCGTATGTATACACGACACGCTGGGATGGCCTTCCAAATGTACTGCTTGAAGCGGCAAGTTGTGGCATCGCGATTGTTGCCCCCAACGTTGGCGGCATCAGCGACCTCATTCGGAGTGAGCAGCTGGTTTCTAGTGAGGCCCCCCTGGATGACTACAAAAAGATCATCCGCAGTCTGGTCGACATGGAGACGCGTGCTCAGTGGCTCAGCGAACAGAAGAACAGCGTCTGCAGGTTCACTTGGGAGCGGTTCATTGCGGAACTCCGGCGGGTTCCCCACTACGCCCAACCGGATCAGTGAACCTGAGCGCGAGGCATAGCTCAGCGGATTTTCCGAGCGACGAGCAGTCCACTACCGCCGATGGGAAAGCGAATCCCGGCCTTGATCAGGACACGCTCGACGGCCATTGCCGCTAGCAGCATCCGATTGAGGATCGGGGAAAGCCTCAGCTCGGCATTGGGGTCGTCGGCAAGAGCATCTTTCCGGGAGAGCCGAGAAGCAACCATCATCGGGAGCAATAGGCTCACGAACGACGTGTCCAATTCAACGCGGAAGCCTGCACGCTCGACCTTCCTGCGCAGCTCACCAACACGATAGCGACGCACGTGGCACGCGTGCTCGTCCGTCACACTCCATAGCCACTGATGCTGCGGGACAGTGAATATTGCGCCCCCCCCTGCGGCCAGCGCGCGATGGATCTCGACCAGTACATCTTCGTCCTCCTCGATGTGTTCAAGCACATCGAAGGCTCCCACGACCTCGAATTCATCCTGATAGGGAATGCGTCTGGCGTCCATCTGGAGTAGTTCGGCCTGCCCCAGACGGGCGGCGGCGAATGGTAGGCCGGCGCTGAGTATCTCACTGCCGGCCATCCTTACCTCGGGAAACGCCTTGGAGACGCTATCGAGAACGAAACCAGTACCGCAGCCTATTTCAAGGAAGCTCTGCATCCGGGGAAAGTGTCGCCGGAGCGCCCATATAAGTAGATGATTGCGAGCTTCGAACCAGAAGTTTCCAGCCTCGAGGCTGGCGAGCTCGGAGAAAACCTCGGGATTGAATCCACTGGTCGCGATCGCTGACTCCGGGGCGAACGCTGGGCGCCCATCAATGATCGGCGGCCCAACGCCACAAGCAGGGCAAACCCAGGTAATCGCCTCATAGCAGTTGCGGCACTTGGTACATTGCTTCATGCTTCGCCTCTCCGGTCCAAAGGGGGTCAACAGCCAAGCTTCGTGCGGCGCGAGGGCCCTTCTACGCCAGGAAATCATCACCGATACTGCGGGGAACCGGGACAACTGTGCAAGTGCATGGGCGAAAGCGCCTCCCGCGCGCCACAGGCTGCGGTCACATGTGGCGCCTGCACAGCCGAATCAACGCCTGCGAAGCCGTCGAAGAACACGTCCGAGCCGGGACTTCACTGATGGCGGAAGCGGTAGCTTCGCACCCATGCGCCTGACTACCTCAAAGATGCCGACTGTTCCCTGCGCGTCGAACCGCCTTGTTTTTGCGAACCGAGTGACTGCCCGAATCGGCCGGGTCAATTTCCATGAACGACTGTGCACGATGCCTTGGAGAAGCTCGCTGGCATTACGCTCCGCTTCGTGCGCCTGCCGCCATCGAATGTGCTCATGCTCCGCCTGCTCCCGATATTGCCGCGCTTCCGCGCCCACACTTGTGAGCCGTTCACGGTAGGCCTCCAATCGCTCTTCGATCGACTGTCTGTTCTTGTCCGTGTCGTCTCGCACCGCCTGGGCGTTCTGCAACTCAGCGTTGAGGCGATTTATGTCCTCCTGCAAGCCACAGACAGCAGACCAGCTCTCGTTCAATCGCATCTCCATCCGCGGCTCGCCCTTGAAGTTGAACGAACGGCGCGCAGCATCACGATTCAACGCCGACCACTCCAGCGTGTTCTCCACACGCGGCAGTTCACCGAGCCGCGATTCCAGACGCCGAACCCAGGTAGAACGCTCTTCCAGATTCAGCGAGTGATCAACGGTCGGCATGTGTTCGAGGAACGATTCAAAACTGCCCTCCACGCCAAGTGATCTGCGCTTCTGGTCATAGTAAGGATTGCTGCTCCGGAGCCAGCATGGAATGCCATTGAATTGGAGCCAAAGGGTGACATGGTAGGAACATACATACCCGTATTCCCCCTTCAGCACTGCCGGCGCCAATGCCTCGCCCCCCTTCATGATGTAGGAGACCAGCATGATCGTGTTCATGTCTACAAAGGGAAGTCCTCCCTCCAGGCGCTTCACGGTCTCAATCGAATCGACGACCTCTTCTCGCGAATCCTGGAAGGCCTGGAAGAGCACAAGGTCACGGTCTCCGGACCGCTCGGAAAGCAAGCGCATATGAGCCGAGATTTCCTCGATTTCGGCGCCGTTGCCCGTGTATCCGGAGGAGTTGAGGTGTAGGAAGGCTCCGGTGGTGGCACGCTGCGGCGTGAGAACCTGCGACAGCTCCAGCAGGGGCTCCACCGCGTCGTCGAACGAGTAGTGCGCGTCTATTCCCAACGACTGCATGGTGTCCAGCGAGTCGCGATCGCGGACGCCAACTAGCTGCGGCCGGAATGCATTGATGTGCGCCTGAACCGTTGGGGCATAACTCTTCGAAATTTGCTGGCCGGAAATGTAGTACGCCGCGCCAGGCAGATGGTGCAGAAAGAACTCTGTCACCTGCAACACGAAACTTCCCCACATCTCATTGAGGAAGCCACCGCCATAAAGCTGGACGCAGGCTACGTTACGCAGCGTCCGCACCCGTGCAAGTCCCAACTGCTCGGCCCGCTCGGCGCTCAGGGGCTCGGAGGAAACAAACATCTGCACATCGACGCCATATGACTGGCGCAATGCCGATACGCCAACGTGGCGCGAGATCGCATCCAACGAAAGCACCGAAACGACAGAGAGAGAAGAGGCACGCTTGAGCCGGTTGATGCTTCCCATGTGTTGCAATAGGTCGCCAAAATTGCCATAGCCAAAGTCGCTACCGATCAGTACTGCCTTCGCGCCTTCGCAGGCGAGGAGATCAATGCTTTGCGTATCTGCATAAAAATGGAGGTGTTGCATCAGACAACCTTGCGACTATTCTCGGGGGCCAGACAAAGCACGTCATTGACTTGCCGGGCGAAAGCGTCCGCGCCATGGCGCGTATTAATTAGATTCCGGCCGGCTTCCGCCATTCCACGCAGATCCGTGCCATCCGCGTAGAGTGAAACTATGGCGTCGACATAGGCATCGACCAGGGCCGCATCATCATCCATTGAAGGAATGAGCCACCCGTTCACGCCATCCTGCACCACCTCGCCAATGCCACCCACATCCGGGGCGATGATCGGCAAACCGGCACCCGCCATCTCAAGCAGGATGTTGGGCAAGCCATCGAAGGCGGTTGTATACAGGAAAGCATCGTACTCGCCCACCGGCAACTCGCTGAAGGTCGTAAAGCCACCGCGGTATTTGATCTTTGCGCCGCTTTGGGCAAAGAGATCCTTGGCATTGATACTTGGATCAGACATGCCAAATGCGTCAATTTTGACGACCAAACCACGCTGTAGCAGTCCTCTAGAGATCGCCGCGACGAGTTCAGGCCGTTTTTCTGGCGCCACGCGAGAAGCCCAAAGCAGCTTTTTGCGAGTTCCCAAACCACTGACGCTTTCGGTATTCACTGCGTCGCAGCGTGCATAGATTGGCCGGTAAGAAGGCAGAGACCCCAGGAAGGCGCTGTCGGCGGCAACGATCGCCTCGCAATCGGTCAGCACACGCCAGAACCCGGCCAAGTGTCTGCGCAGCACGCCTGCTCCCCAAGGTCCGCGCAGGACCTTGCCCTTCCATCGATAGGTTCCATCGCTGAAACGGTAATAGACAATCCGGAACAACCTTGAGAGCACCGGCGCATAGGCATCCAGCAGCCTGTGGGCGAAAGCGGATGATTTTACGTGCAGCCTCGCGTCACCGTCGCGGACGGCCAGCATCACCCTGATGGTCAACGCATCCAGATCTGCGATCTCCAGATGCGGAAACGCATTGCAGATGTCGATGAACACAGACCCCGTCGGCAGCTTATTGACCCACTCATGCCTTCTCGCCCTCTCACCAGCCAGCACAATGACCCTCGCTGATGGCTGCTGTGTGACGATCTCGTTGAGGACCTGCAGGATGTACTTCTCCGCCCCACCAGCATTGAGCCAAGGAAGCAGGACGATGTCGGTAAACCGGCCATCACCGATCATCCGGTACAGACTTTCCAACTGCATGCCCCAATGATTGGGGTTCCAAGGCATCGGGCTGTAGCTGCCCGCGCCCTCCACCCGATGCGGCTCGATCTCCGGCTCCAGCTGTATCGCTTCCTGCAGAAACTCCTGCAGGATCTCCGATTCCGCGATGCGTCGGGTCGTGTCCTGATCGAAGATCGACCGCCGTTTGGCTAGCATGGCATTCCAGTCGCCGGCTCGCTTCCTGCTCTCGCGCATGTCGGCGAGAAACACGTCCTGATCGAACAGACGACTGTGTGGAATCAACCGGACCGATGCTGCGTTGGCTTGGCGCAGCAGACTACCGGACCGTTGACGGTAGAAAATAACGGTATTGGGTGCGACGATCATGTCGTACCCGGCCGAACGCAACTGGCAGTTGAAATACCAATCCTCATACGCGAACCCGCTTGTCACCCGAAGGTCGTCGTACTTCAAAGTATCGAAGGCGGAGCGCTGGATAAAGATGCGCGACACATAGGGATGCTGGAGCGCGAAATCGGCTGCGGTCAGATACTTCGAATCCACATAGCGCACGTTGTGATACTGCTCACCAAATGCGCAGAGGTACTCAAGGAATACCGCAACCTTGCCCCCTTGATGCCCACGCGCAGCCTCAAGGAGCGCAACAATGGAATTGGACGACACCAGATCATCCGCGTCCGATGTCCAAACATACTCGCCCTTGGCACGTTCGATGCCGGCATTTCGCGCCAGGCCCAACGAGCCGACATCAACATCGACTTCTTCGACTCCTGCGAAGGCGGAAAGGTCGTGCGATCGAAATACCTCGCGGGTCGCATCGTCGGCGCGATCAAAAACCGCTACAAGCTCCACGACGATTCCCTCTTCCCCTGCCTTCTTCGCGCATTCAACCAGCGATTTGAGGGTGGGGAGAAGATAGAGCGCTTCCCTGTGCATGTTCAACACGACGCTGACGTCAATTTGATTCATCAGTAGCTCACCTTGAAAGGCATCTTGAACTTGAACCACATAGGCTGTTCAACATCGGCCATGACGTCGAAAACGGCAGCCAGCTCGTCCGCGTAGATGGTCACGTTGTCGCTGCGATCCCATCGACTGACCTGGTTAACCCGGAGTGCCACGGAATAGGATTGCCCGCCCCGCAACTGATTGGGCGAGTTAAACCGCACCTTCAGCACCTGGCCGGCAACCACGTCCGTGCCCTTGCGCTGCGAGTTAAAGATGCTCTCGCCAGTCAGATCCTGCCCGAACTGGTCCTTGATCAGAAACCCCACACTGATGTTCTTCAGCGCCCGATAGAAGCGAACGTCGACAGCCAACGTGAGTTCTTCGCCCTGTTCGATCTTCTTGCTCGGAAGACCCTGCGCATCCACCAGTCCCACGCGTTCGATCCGGAGTACGGCACCATCTTCAGGTCGATGATCAGTCCCCGCTGCCGCGATATCACCGCGCTCAACAGAGAGCCCCGCCGCATGCATCGCCTCCGCTTCTTCCATATCTGCTGGTACATGACCACTGGCATCGGCCGCCACCTCGTTTGCCTCGAGGATGATCTTGTTGTGCTCGACGAAAACGTCGTTCATGTAAGCATTCGTCACCTCGGTGACGTTGCCATGCATCTTAAGCTCACCTGCGTCGATCCAGATGGCGTAGTCGCACAGCGCACGCACAGCATCAATCGAATGGCTGACGAACAGGACCGTGCAGCCGCTTTCCATCAGCTTGCGCATGCGCGCCATGCTCTTGTGCTGGAACCAGGCATCACCAACGCTCAACGTCTCGTCGACGATCAGGATATCGGGGTCCACATGGATGGCCACCGAGAACGCCAATCGCGCGAACATGCCACTGGAATAGGTTTTGACCGGCTGATGCACATGGTCGCCGATGTCGGCAAAGGCGATGATCTTGTCCAGCTTCCCGTCGATCTCGGGCCGCGTTAGGCCGAGCAGTTGGGCATTCATGTAGATGTTTTCGATGCCGGTGAATTCCGGATTGAAGCCCGAACCCAGCTCCAGCAGCGCAGAGACTCGCCCGGCCACCCGGGCTTCGCCCCCCGTCGCGGCCAAGGTGCCGCAGATAATCTGCAGCAGCGTCGACTTGCCTGCACCGTTCTTGCCGAGAATGCCGTACACCTGGCCCTTGGGAATGCTGAAGGACACGTCCCGCAGCGCCCAGAACTCACGATAGAAGCGCCTCCCGCTTCTCCCCAGCATCATCTGCAGCAGCCGATCACGAGGCTTATCGTAGATCTGATAGCACTTGCTGAGTCCACTCACTTCGATGGCGTTTTCAGATGACATCGGCGAAACCCTTTCTGGTCTTCTGGAACCAAGCAAACCCAAGTGCAGCCATCACCAATGACAACCCGAACATCTTCAGCCACATGAACCAGTGCATGCTGCCGTGCCAGATGAGCAGTTCACGGGATTGTTCGATGAAGTAGGTGAGCGGACTGAGATACAGGTAGGGTCGAAATGCCTCGGGCATCGCGGCGGTGGGGAAAAAGACGGGTGACATGAACATCAAAGCCATGGTGACAACGGCGATGGCCTGTCCGACATCCCGCAGGTACACGCCCAGAGACGCCAGGAACCAGGAGAGCCCCAGGCACATCAGCAGCAGCGGGAAGAGAACGACAGGTAGCCAGAGGGTCTGGATCGAGGGCACCCCAAACAACACGATGTAGAACAGCAACCACACCAGCATGCTGACTGCGAAGTGGAAGAGCGCTGCGCCGAGTGAAACCACTGGAAGGATCTCCAGCGGGAATATCACCTTCTTGACATAGTTTGCGTTGGAAAGGATGAGAGAGGGCGCGCGATTTAGGCACTCGGAGAACAGACCGAAGATCATCATGCCGATGAACAGGACCACCGCGAACTCTGTCTTTGAACCTGAACCACCTGCCCAGCGAGCCTGAAAGACCACGCTGAAGACGAATGTGTAGACCACAAGCATCAGGACGGGGGTGAAGAAGGACCATAGGAGGCCCATGACGGAGCCCCTGTAGCGGCCGACTACCTCCCGCTTGATCATTTCGAGAATCAGATTGCGGTAACGCACGATCGAGCGTAGCGCGGTGGTCGGCGCCAGGCTCATCGCTTGGTTTGAATTGAACATTCTTGAGCTTCCTGAATTCCCGGCATTGCGTCCTCCGGCGGAAGATGCAACGCATAAGTTCCACATTCGCTGGTATCAGCTGGAAAGCGCCTCTTCCAGATCCACCTGCAGATCCCCCAGATCCTCAACCCCCACGCTCAACCGCACCAGTGCATCGCTGATACCCAACTGCTCGCGGCGTGCCACCGGAATCGACGCATGGGTCATCACCGCCGGGTGGTTCACCAGGCTTTCCACCCCGCCCAGCGACTCGGCCAGGGTGAACAGTTCGGTCTTCTCGCAGAAGCGCTTGGCCGCGTCGAAGCCGCCCTTCAGCACGATCGAGACGATGCCGCCGTAGCCGGCCATCTGCTTGCCCGCAAGCTCATGCTGCGGGTGCGAGGCCAGACCCGGGTAGATCACCTTCTCCACCGCCGGGTGCTTTTCCAGCCACTGTGCCAGTGCCATCGCGTTGGCGCAGTGCGCCTTCATGCGCAGCGGCAGGGTCTTCAGGCCACGCAGTGCCAGGAAGCTGTCGAACGGGCCCTGCACGCCACCCACCGAGTTCTGCAGGAAGGCCATCTGCTCGGCGAGTTCGGCGTTGTCGCCGACCACGACCATGCCACCGACCATGTCCGAGTGGCCATTGAGGTACTTGGTGGCCGAGTGCAGCACCAGGTCCGCGCCCAGCTCCAGCGGACGCTGCAGCATCGGCGAGGCGAAGGTGTTGTCGACCACCACGATCAGGCCATGGCGCTTGGCGATGGCGGCGACCGCGGCGATATCCACGATCTTCAGCATCGGGTTGGTGGGGGTCTCGATCCACACCATCTTCGTCTTCGACGTGATCGACGCTTCGAACGCCGCCAGATCGGTCAGGTCGACAAAGCTGAAATCCAGTGCGGCTGTGCGGCGGCGCACGCGCTCGAACAGGCGGAAGCTGCCGCCATAGATGTCGTCCATCGCCACCACGTGGCTGCCTGCATCCAGCAGTTCGATCACCGTCGAGCTGGCGGCCAGGCCCGACGCGAAGGCGAAGCCACGGGTGCCGCCTTCCAGCGAGGCCACGCAACGCTCGTAGGCGAAGCGGGTCGGATTGTGCGTGCGCGAATACTCGAAGCCCTGGTGCTCGCCCGGGCTGGACTGTGCATAGGTCGAGGTGGCGTAGATCGGCGGCATCACCGCGCCGGTGCTCGGGTCGGGCGACTGGCCGCCATGGATGGCCAGGGTGGCCAGCGCCAGTGCGCGGTCCGGGGAAGAAGCGTTGGACATGTCGATTCCTGAATGGCGCCGATGACCGGCGCCGTCGAAGGAGCGGGAGTCTATCAGCGCGGCCTTAACGAGCTTTGACGCGGATAAACCGGGATTCAGCAGCGATCTGCGGCGATAAACGCCTTACTGAACGCGCCGACGCAGGTAATTCAGCAGATCGATGCGGGTGATCAGGCCGAGGAAGGCGTCACCATCCATCACGATGGCCACCTGGCCACGGTCGAACACCGGCAGCAGGGCCTCGATCGGCGACTTCACGTCCAGCCGGTCCAGCTTGCTGACCATGGCGGTGGCCACCGGGTCGCGGAAGCGTGCTTCATCGCCATAGACATGCAGCAGCACGTCGCTTTCGTCGACGATGCCGACCAGTTGGTCGCCATCCATCACCGGCAGCTGCGACACGTCGTACAGCTTCATGCGCTGGTAGGCGGTGGTCAGCAGGTCGTTCGGGCCGATCACCACGGTGTCGCGCTGGCCGTACGGGCGCAGGATCAGGTCGCGCAGGTCGCCGTGCTGCGGGCGCTCAAGGAAGCCGTTGTCCAGCATCCAGTAGTCGTTGTACATCTTCGACAGGTACTTGTTGCCGGTATCGCAGACCAGCACCAGCACCTTCTTCGGCGTGGTCTGCGCCTTGCAGTACTTCAGCGCCGCCGCCAGCAGGGTGCCGGTGGAGGAACCGCCGAGGATGCCCTCCTTGGCCAGCAGCTCGCGCGCAGTGTGGAAGCTCTCGGCGTCGGTGATGGCATAGGCCTGCTTCACTCGGCTGAAGTCGGAGATCGACGGCAGGAAGTCCTCGCCGATGCCCTCCACCAGCCAGCTGCCCGACTTGTCGTTGAGCACGCCGTCATTGATGTACTCGGCCAGGATCGAGCCGACCGGATCGGCCAGCACCAGCTCGGTCTTCGGCGACAGCGTGGCGAAGGCGCGCGACAGGCCGGTCATGGTGCCGGAGCTGCCGCAGCCGAACACGATGGCATCCAGATCGCCATCCATCTGCTCGAGGATCTCCGGGCCGGTGCCGAATTCATGGGCGGCCGGGTTGTCCGGATTGCCGAACTGGTTGATGAAGTACGCGCCCGGGGTCTGCTCGGCGATGGTCTTGGCCAGGTCCTGGTAGTACTCCGGGTGGCCCTTGGCCACGTCCGAGCGGGTCAGGCGCACTTCGGCACCCATCGCCTTCAGGTTGAAGATCTTCTCCCGGCTCATCTTGTCCGGAACCACCAGGATCAGCTTGTAGCCCTTCTGCTGGGCCACCAGTGCCAGGCCCAGGCCGGTATTGCCGGCGGTGCCTTCAACCAGGGTAGCGCCGGGCTTCAGGTCGCCGCGCTTTTCTGCCGCCTCGATCATCGACAGACCGATGCGATCCTTGATCGATCCGCCCGGATTGGCGCTTTCGAGCTTCAGGTAGAGCTCGCAGACACCGGTGTCCAGGCGCTGGGCCTTGACGATCGGGGTCTGGCCGATGAGTTCGAGGACGGAAGAATGGATGGGCATTCGGGGGACTTCGGTTCGCGCCACGCAGGGCCGGACCGGTGATTATCCGACGGATGGCGACGAAAGTCAGGAGCCGTTTCTGTAGCGCCGGGCCATGCCCGGCGGGAGGCGTGCCGACCAACGGTCAGCACCCACCAGCTCGGCGCGCGGAAAAAGGGATGCGGACGGCCCCGGATCGACGAGGAGACCGGTACCGCCCGCATCGGGGGACGTGCCTGCAGGGCCAAGGCACCACCGCGTGTGGTGCCTTGGCGCGACGCCTGCGTTCAGCGGCGCCGCGTTGCCAGGTCAGGAGTGCCTGGCGGGGCCATCGATGGCCGGGTCATGCCATTCCGGGCACGACCGGGGGGCGTCAATGCGTGGGGGACGAGTTTGCGAGCGGTGTTTCGTACATTCGCAGAAGGCGTTGCTTGGCCAGCAGCTTCTCGCGCTTCATTCGACCCAGGGTGACATCATCGATCGGGAGTACACCCAACTCCGCATCCATGCACTTCTTGTTCAACTTGCGGTGCTGGTCATGGAGTGCCCGGAACTCCGGATCGCGCGCGCGACGGGCGTCGATCTCGCTCTGGGGCTGATCTTCAAACATGATGGACCTCCTTCGACAGATACACGAACGCCCCGGCCGCAAGGCACGGGGCGTTGTTCATGGAGGAGTGCCGGTCGATGCCCACATGGGTGCCCACAACAACGTGCGGCACTGGCCTGCGCACGTCGATCTGCTGCGGTTCGCGCCCTGCTTGCATCGGCCCGGCCCTCCCATCGTCCGGTCCGCGTTATTGCGTCCCGGACAATTGACCCTACGCTTGCTCTGGACGGGGTTCAAGCCCCTGCGGCAAAAAGACCGAACCCCGCCGAGGCGGGGTTCAGGCTGAATACTCAATACAACGAAAAACAAACAATATCAAGCAATTACGGGGCGATGACGACCTCGGCCGAGCGGGCCCGGGTGGACGCCGCCTTCTTGCCGGCAACCTGGATGCGGCTGCTGGCGACGCCGGCCGAGACCAGCGCATCGCGCAATGCCTCGGCCCGCTTCTGGCCGACGCCATTGGCACTGTCGTAAGCCTCGATGCGGATCCTGCCCTTCTTGCCGATGTTCACGTACTCGGCCAGGGCCTTGGCCTGATTGCGGGCGCCACCGGACAGGCTCGAGGCCCCGGCAGCGAACGCGTCACCGGCGAAGGTGAAGACCTCGCCACGGCCGTCGAACTTCGAGCCCGGCAGCTTCTGCCCGGACACCAGTTCGGCTTCCTCACGGGCCAGCTTGGCCGCATTCTGCTGGGCGCTGCTGAGGCGCTGCTGCTGCTTGCCGGCCACGCTGGTCAGGGCGTTCTCGGCATCCTGGCGGGCCAGGGTTTCGGCCTCGGCCGCCTGGCGCAGGCGTTCGGCCTCTTCTGCCTGCATCTGCGCCTGCATCCGCAGCTGCTCGGCTTCCTGGCGGGCGCGGGCAGCGTCGCGGCGGCTGGCTTCGATCAGCAGGTCGCTGCGGGTGCGTTCCAGGCGGTCGACCTCACGCGCGGCCAGCGCAGCCCGCACGGCGGTCTCGGCGATCTCGACCCGGCGCTCGGCCAGGTAGGTAGCCAGTTCCTGGTCGCGGCGCTTGGCCTTCTCCAGGGTCGCAATGGCCTGCTGCGCCTGCATGCGCTCGAAGGCGCCCAGCTCGGCGGTGTCCGGATTGGCCTGGATCGCCATCAGCCGCTGGCTCAGCTGGCCGATCATCGGGTTGTCCGCGGCCAGGGCCAGCGTCGGCAGGGCCAGCAGTGTGGCCAGGGTCAGGGCGGAGATGGTCTTCATCGGCGGTCCTCCCCGGTCGACAACTGGCGTTGCAGCTGGTTGACCTCGTTGCGGCGCAGCTGCAGCTGTGCGGTCGCCGTGGCTTCCTCGCTGCGGGCACGGGCCAGATCGGCGTCAACGGCAGCACGCAGGGCCAGGGCCGGCGCGTTCTTGCGCTCGCGGCGGTCACCTGCGGCACGCTGGGCCTGCTCCAGTCCCTGACGGGCCAGCCCGATCAGGTCCGGGGCGTACTGGTCGGCATCGGCCTGGGTGGCTTTGTCCACCGCCTGCCGGGCCTGCGCCAGTTCCAACGCGCCGTCCTGCGCCCAGGCGGGGGCAGAGAGTGCGAATGCAAACGCCATCACATACAGGCTGTGGCGCATTCGTGCGAAGCTAAGTCGTTTCATTGGGGAGGCCGTACCGGTTGTCGGTTCGCGGCCATTGTCGTCAAGCCGGTACCGTGCTTGCAACGGGCACCGGCAGTTTCGTTGGGGAAAATTCGCAATGGATATCGGCTACTTCCTGAAGCTGATGACCGAAAAGAACGCTTCGGACATGTTCTTGACCACCGGCGCGCCGGTCTACATCAAGATCGAGGGCAAGCTGTATCCGCTCGGCAATACCGGCCTGCCGCCGGGAATGGTGAAGAAGATCGCCTACTCGCTGATGGACGAGGGCCAGGTGCCCCAGTTCGAGCGCGAGCTGGAGCTCAACATGGCCATCGCCCTGGCCGATGCCGGGCGTTTCCGCGTCAACGTGTTCAAGCAGCGCGGTGAAGTGGGCATGGTCATCCGCGCCATCCGCAGCCGGATTCCGAGCATCGAAGAGCTCAACCTGCCGCAGGTGCTGAAGGACGTCATCATGACCCCGCGCGGGCTGGTGCTGGTGGTGGGGTCCACCGGCTCCGGCAAGTCCACCTCGCTGGCATCCATGATCGATCACCGCAACAGCACCACCACCGGTCACATCCTCACCATCGAGGACCCGATCGAGTACCTGCACAAGCACAAGATGTCGATCGTCAACCAGCGCGAGGTCGGGCTCGATACCCACACCTTCCACGACGCGCTGAAGAATGCGATGCGTGAAGCACCCGACGTGATCCTGATCGGCGAGATCCTGGATGCGGAAACGATGGAGGCGGCGATCGCCTTCGCCGAAACCGGTCACCTGTGCCTGGCCACCCTGCACTCCAACAACGCCGACCAGACCATCGAGCGCATCCTCAACTTCTTCCCGGAAAGCGCCCACAAGAACGTGCTGATGAACCTGGCGCTGAACCTGCGTGCGGTGGTCAGCCAGCGCCTGGTGAAGAACAAGGAGGGGCGCCGCCTGCCGGCCACCGAAGTACTGATCAACACGCCGATGATCCGCGACCTGCTGCGACGTGGCCAGGTGCACGAGATCAAGGCGGCGATGGAAGCCTCGCTGGAAGAAGGCATGGAGAGCTTCGACCAGTGCCTGTTCCGCCTGGCCAAGGCCGGCACCATCGATCAGGAAGAGGCCCTGCGTGCGGCCGACTCCCGCGATGGCCTGGCGTTGAAGTTCCGCCTGTCCGAAGGCGGCAGCGGCGAGCATGATCCGTACGCGGACTTCTCGGCGGCAGCACCGTCGATCACCCACGGGTTCTGACGGCACGCCCGCCGGGCATGGCCCGGCGCTACCGGACGCGTGGTGGTAGCGCCGGGCCATGCCCGGCGGAATCCTGAAGAATTAAGGGGCGGTCTCATCCAATGAGACCCCTCGTGCGTAGGTTCCTTCAATGGAAACCATCCGCAAGCTGGCGATTCTCGCCGATGCCGCCAAATACGACGCCTCCTGTGCCTCAAGTGGCGCGGGCAAGCGCGATTCGCGCGCCTCCGGCGGCATCGGCAGTACCGAAGGCATGGGCATCTGCCACAGCTACACGCCCGATGGCCGCTGCGTATCACTGCTGAAGATCCTGCTGACCAACTTCTGCGTGTACGACTGCGCCTACTGCGTGAACCGGGTGTCGAGCAACGTGCAGCGCGCGCGTTTCAGCGTGGACGAGGTGGTCACGCTCACCCTGGACTTCTACAGGCGCAATTACATCGAGGGCCTGTTTCTTTCCAGCGGCATTATCCGCAATGCCGACTACACGATGGAACGCATGGTGGAGGTGGCACGACGGCTGCGCGAGGAGCATCGGTATGCCGGCTACATCCACCTGAAGACCATCCCCGAGGCATCGCCGGAGCTTCTGGCCGCTGCGGGTCGTTACGCCGACCGCCTGTCGATCAACGTTGAACTGCCCACCGAGGCGGGCCTGGCCACCCTCGCCCCGGAAAAGACCAGCACATCGATCCGCGGCGCGATGGGGGAGCTGCGCTGGCGCATCGAGGAGGCCAAGGAGGCCCGCAAGGCGCCGGCGGTAATCACACCGGTATCCAGCCGCAGCGCACGTCCCCGCCCGCCCCGCTTCGCACCGGCCGGGCAGAGCACACAGATGATCGTAGGTGCCGACGGTGCCAGCGACCAGCAGATCCTGACCAGCGCCGACAGCCTCTACGGCAACTACCGCATGCGCCGCGTGTACTACTCCGCCTTCAGCCCGATTCCCGATGCGAGCCGCCAGCTGCCGCTGCAACCGCCGCCGCTGCAGCGCGAGCACCGGCTGTACCAGGCCGACTGGCTGCTGCGCTTCTACGGCTACGGCGTGGAGGAGATCACCGACACCACCCAGGGCGGCATGCTGGATCTGGACATCGACCCGAAGATGGCCTGGGCGATCCGCCATCCCGAGCGCTTCCCGGTGGACCTGAATCTTGCACCGAAGGAGCTGCTGCTGCGGGTGCCCGGGCTGGGCGTGCGCAACGTCAAGCGCGTGCTGATGGCACGTCGCCACGGTCGCCTGCGGGTGGCGGACGTGGCCCGGCTGAAGGCGCCGATGAGCAAACTGCTGCCGTTCGTGCAACTGGCCGACCACCATCCGCGCAGCGCGCTGGACGATCCGGCAGCGCTGCGCGCGAAGCTGGCCCCACCGCCCCGCCAAGGCTCGCTGTTCGATGCCGCGCCCGCTGCCTGAGCTGCAGCGCTGGTCGCTGCGGGTCAACCCGCCGTGGTCACTGGACGCCTGGCGCAACGCAGCGCGGGAAGCGTTGCTGCGCGGCGTGCGCCCTGAACAGCTGGACTGGATCGCCGGTAGCGAGGCGTCATTGCTGGATGCGCCGGCGGTGCAGCAGGCGCCCTTGCCCGATGGTGCCACCGCACCGAACGTGCCACGCGACTTCGTGGAACTTGCCGCGACCTGCCTGTGCCATCGCGATCCGCAGCGACTGCCGCTGCTGTACCGCCTGCTGTGGCGCATCGCCCACGGCGAACGCACGGTGCTGTCCAATCCAGCCGATGCTGATGTGCTGCGTTTGATGGCGCTGGCGCAGGCGGTGCGCCGCGATACGCACAAGATGAAGGCCTTCGTGCGCTTCCGCGAGGTGCCCGGCGAGACCGACGCGTTCATCGCCTGGTTCGAGCCCGATCACAACATCGTCGACCGCGTTGCACCGTTCTTCGCCCGCCGTTTCGCCGGCATGCGCTGGGCGATCCTGACGCCCACGCGCAGCGTGCAGTGGGATGGCAGCGCGCTATGGTTCGGCGATGGCGGCACCCGCCAGGATGCCCCCGCCGAAGACGCACGCGAAACGCTGTGGCAGACCTATTACGCCAGCATCTTCAATCCGGCGCGGCTCAACACGCGGATGATGCAGCAGGAAATGCCCACCCGGTACTGGAAGCACCTTCCCGAAGCACAGCTGTTGCCTGGCCTTGTCCGCGATGCAGCCAGCCGCGTGCAGGAGATGCACGATCGGCCGGCACAGGCGCCGCAACGGCGTATTCCAACGCGGCAGAACGGTGCAGCCGATGCCACTGCCGACGATGGCAGCCTGCAGGCGCTGCGCCAGCAGGCGACCGTCTGCCGGCAGTGTCCGTTGTGGGAGGCATCCACCCAGACCGTGTTCGGCGAAGGTCGTGCCGATGCACGCATCATGCTGGTGGGCGAACAGCCCGGCGATGTCGAGGACCTGAGTGGCCGTCCCTTCGCGGGCCCGGCCGGCAAGCTGCTGGACCGCGCGCTGCAGGAACTGGGCGTCGAACGCAGCACGCTGTACCTGACCAACGCGGTGAAGCATTTCCACCACGAACGGCGCGGCAAGCTTCGCCTGCACAAGCGCCCTGAGAGTCGCCATGTACACGCCTGCCGGCCGTGGCTGCAGGGCGAGATCGCACGGGTGAAACCGCAGGTGATCGTCTGCCTGGGTGCCACCGCAGCGACCGCGTTGTTCGGCAGCGGCTTCAACCTGATGCACGACCGTGGTCGCTGGCACGTGCTGGACGATGGCACCCGTGGTTACGCCACGGTGCATCCGGCCTGGGTGCTGCGGCAGAAGGATGAAGCGCGGCGCGAGGAAGCCTACAGGCTGTTCCGCGACGACCTGCGGCAGCTGCTGGCGGCCGATTCCGCGCCCGCCGGAGACCGGTAGCGCCGGGCCATGCCCGGCGAGCACAGCGGCACGTCAGGCAGCGTCGACCTGGTTTTCCGGGCGTGCACCGGTGAATGCGTCCAGCTGCTGGCAGGCGGTCTCGATCCGGCGGAGGATCGGGTACGGCGCCAGATCCAGACCGAAGCGGTGCGCGTTGTACAGTTGCGGCAGCAGGCAGATATCGGCCAGACCCGGGCGGTCACCGTGGCAGAACGAGCCTGTCTCCGCGCTGGCGGCCAGCATCGCCTCCATCGCCGCGAAGCCCTCGGCCATCCAGTGCAGCGTCCATTGCGTGCGTGCATCGGCCGGCAACTGCAGATCGCGCTCCAGGTACTGCATCACCCGCAGGTTGTTGATCGGGTGGATGTCGCAGGCCACCAGTTGCGCCAGCGCCCGCATCCGTGCACGGCCAGCGGCATCGGCCGGCAGCAGCGGCACCTGCGGAAAGCGTTCTTCCAGATACTCCAGGATCGCCAGTGACTGGGTCAGCACGTGACCGTCGTGCAGCAGCGTCGGCACCAGCTGCTGCGGGTTGAGCCCGCGGTAGGCGTCATGGTGCTGCTCACCGCCCTCACGCACCAGGTGCACCGGCCGTGCTTCGAAGGCCAGGCCTTTCAATGCCAGGCCGATGCGCACGCGGTAGGCGGCGCTGGATCGCCAGTAGGTGTACAGCACGATGCCGTCGTCGACCGGAATCTCCATCGCCGCCTCCATGCTCAGGGCTTGGCCGCCTGTTCGATGCGCTGCTCGATCGCACCGAAGATGCTGTTGCCGGCGGCATCGAGCATTTCGATGCGCACCACGTCACCGAAGGACATGAACGGCGTGCTCGGCTTGCCGTCGCGCAGGGTTTCCACCACGCGCTGTTCGGCGAAGCAGGACGCGCCCTTGCTGGTGTCTTCGTTGGCGATGGTGCCCGAGCCGACGATGGTGCCGGCACTGAGCGGGCGCGTCTTCGCCGCGTGTGCGACCAGCTGGGCGAAGTTGAACTGCATGTCGACACCGGCTTCCGGCGCGCCGAACCATGCCCCGTTGATGTGGGTCAGCAACGGCAGGTGCACCTTGCTGTCCTGCCAGGCAGCGCCCAGCTCATCGGGGGTGACGAACACCGGCGACAACGCCGAGCGCGGCTTGGACTGCAGGAAACCGAAGCCCTTGGCCAGCTCGCCCGGGATCAGGTTGCGCAGTGAGACGTCGTTGACCAGGCCGATCAGCTGGATGTGGCCGGCGGCCTGCTCCGGGGTGGCCGCCATCGGCACGTCGTCGGTGATCACCACGATCTCTGCTTCTAGGTCGATGCCGTAGTCCTCGCTGACCACCTTGACCGCGTCGCGCGGGCCGTAGAAGCCGGCGCTGGTGGCCTGGTACATCAGCGGATCGCTGTAGAAGCTCTCCGGCACCTCGGCGCCGCGGGCGCGACGGACGCGCTCGACGTGCGGCAGGTAGGCGCTGCCATCGACAAATTCATAGGCGCGCGGCATCGGCGCGGCCAGGGCCTGCGGGTCCAGGTCGAACACGCCATCGGCGTCACCGGCATTGAGCGAGTCATACAGGGCATTCAGGCGCGGAGCCAGATGGCTCCAGTCCTCCAGGGCCAACTGCAGGGTGGCGGCGATGCCGGTGGCGCGCACGCCGTGGCGCAGGTCACGCGAGACGACGATCAGGGTGCCGTCGCGGCCGCCTTCCTTCAAGGAACCAAGCTTCATGGGTGGGTATCCGGAGTCGTGGGCAAACAAGTTTCAAGTGTAATCAAATATCCTGTGCAGCCAAGCTGCAGCGCGGCATCGGCCCACCCTACCGTAGTGGGGATTCGGCAGGGTTGCACCCTGCACCTGCAGAGGCCGGAGCCAAGCCAAAGCAACGGCGGGAGCAACGGCAACAGCCGGCTCTGGGTTTTCTGTGGGTTGGGCGGGGCGGTGTGGGCCTGCAGGACACGCCGTGAACCCATCCATGGGGGCTCGATGGCGCCATCCATGGCGCCAACGGTCCTGCAGGCCCACACCGCCCCACCCTCGACAGTTTCCCGACCACGGTTGGTAGATCCACGCCATGCGTGGATGGATCTCCATCGAAATCGAATATTTCGACAATTGAACGTAGATCTACGCATAGCGTGGATCACCGTGTTGACCAAGGTCGACACACACACCAAGAGCAGGCCATGCCATTCCGACAGATCGCAGGAATCTGTCCAAGGCGGGGTGGGGGGGGGGGGGGGGGGGGGGGGGGGGGGGGGGGGGGGGGGGGGCCGCGGGGGGGGGGGAGAGAGGGGGCGCCCCCCACCCCCCCCCCAA
>NZ_JBSPUD010000012.1:0-41398 GCF_056861525.1 Stenotrophomonas sp. 82F1 | reverse complement strand
GGGGTGGGTCCGGTTGCGGGGGCGTGAGCCGCATGGATGCGGCGACCGAGCTTACATGGACGTACTTGCGGCGTCCCCCGCAACCGGACCCACCCCGCCATCCCACAGGAACCCGGCTTTTGCCGTTGCCGTTGCCTTGGCCTCGGCGGGTGCAGGGCGCAGCCCTGCCGGAAACCCCAACCTGAACAGCCTGTTTTGCGTCAGGTCTCATCCTTCCGCTAGACTATCCGGGTCTGCAGCGGCCGTCCGTTTCCCTCCGGGATCGCCGGCGACAGGGGTCCGCCCCATCGCCCGCCCCCACTCCGACGCCGTTCGTCACGCATTCCAGCCTGCGCTTCGCGTTGGCTGCACCCAATTCTCGCAGCGCGGTTCACGGGAACGCTCCGAGTCAGCCGATCAGTTTGATCTGCCCCCGTCTGTCCGTTCGGACAGGCGTTAACTGTACTTGGAGCAATCTCGATGTCTTTTGAATCCTTGGGCCTTGCGCCCTTCCTGCTGCGTGCGCTCGCCGAGCAGGGCTACGAAACCCCGACCCCGATCCAGCAGCAGGCGATCCCGCTGGTGCTGGCCGGTCGCGACCTGCTGGCCGGCGCGCAGACCGGCACCGGCAAGACCGCCGCGTTCGGCCTGCCGCTGCTGCAGCACCTGGGCACCGCTTCGCAGGAAGTGCGTACCGGCCCGCGCAAGCCGCGCGCGCTGATCCTGGCACCGACCCGCGAGCTGGCCACCCAGGTGCATGACAGCCTGCGCGGTTACAGCAAGTACCTGCGCATCCCCAGCGCCTGCATCTACGGCGGCGTCGGCATGGGCAACCAGCTCGACATCCTGCGTCGCGGCGTGGACCTGCTGGTGGCCTGCCCGGGCCGCCTGATCGACCACCTGGAGCGTCGCAGCATCGACCTGTCCGGCATTGAAGTGCTGGTGCTGGACGAAGCCGACCGCATGCTGGACATGGGCTTCCTGCCCTCGATCAAGCGCATCCTGGCCAAGCTGCCCAAGCAGAACCGCCAGACCCTGCTGTTCTCGGCCACCTTCGAGGACAACATCCGCCAGTTGGCGCTGGAGTTCATGCGCAACCCGGAGCAGATCCAGGTGACGCCGAAGAACACCGTGGCCGAGACCATCACCCACAAGGTGCATCCGGTCGATGCCAGCCGCAAGCGCGACCTGCTGCTGCACCTGTTGGCGCAGGACAGCCGCGAGCAGACCCTGGTGTTTGCCCGCACCAAGCACGGCAGCGACAAGCTGGCTGCGTTCCTGGAAAAGTCCGGCATCAAGACCGCGGCGATCCACGGCAACAAGAGCCAGGGCCAGCGCCTGCGTGCGCTGGGCGACTTCAAGGCCGGCCGTGTCACCGTGCTGGTGGCCACCGACATCGCCGCGCGCGGTATCGACATCAACGAGCTGCCGAAGGTGATCAACTTCGATCTGCCGATGGTGGCCGAAGACTACGTGCACCGCATTGGCCGTACCGGCCGCAACGGTGCTACCGGTGAAGCGATTTCGCTGGTTGCGCAGGATGAAGTGAAGCTGCTGCGCGCGATCGTGCGCCTGCTCGGCCGTGACATGGACATCCGCGATGTGCCGGGCTTCGAGCTGCAGACGCCGATCCGCTGGGGCAACAGTGCTCCGGGCAAGGCCGAGGCCGATACCGGCGAGCGCGTGCCGCGCAAGACCCACGCGCGCCGTCCGCACGGCGATGCGCCGCGTCATGCACATGCAGGCCCGAAGAAGGCCGGCGGTGGCCGTCGCGAGGGCGCTGGCAACAGCCAGCAGCGCGCGGGCGCAGGTGCCGGTCAGGGCCAGCGTCGCGGTGGCGGTGCGAATACGGGTGGCGGTCGTGGCCGCAGCCAGGGTGGCGGCGGCGGTCGCGCCAGCTGATCCCAGCTGACAGGGATGGCGTCTCCCGCTGCGCGGGGGCTGCTTATCGAGGGACGACGCTAACGCGTCGTCCCTTTTTTGTTGCTGGCTGCCGGGTGGTTTGAGAGCTGGCGGTTGGTTTTGTGTGGGCGTTGGGGAGCGGGGAGAAGAAGGATCAAATTCAAATTCAAATTCAAATGCAAAGACAAAGACAAAGACAAAAGCAAAAGCCGGAATTCCAGCTTTTGCTTTTGCTTTTGCCCTTGCTCCCGCCTTGGGTTTGATGCATCCGCGCCCGCAGGAAACTGTCCGGGGAGGACGGATGGGCTGCGCAGGACCGCAGGCGCCATGGATGGCGCCTACGAGCCTACAGGGACGTACTTGCGGCGTGTCCTGCGCGGCCCATCCGTCCTCCCAATCCCAGCGTCAGTTCGGCGCGTAATGCCTCAACCCCGCGCTTTACTCGGATTCACCAGATTCCCGAAGAAGATCGCATTGATCAGCAACCGGTCGGTGCCATGCCAGTACTTGCGATGCGCCGGATCATCCGCAAACAGGATCACGTTGCCCTGCCCCTGCGCCGACACCAGCAGCCACGCACTGCCGGCCACGCGACTGCGGTTGCGCTCGGACAGATACCCGTTCACCCGCGGCGTGTCGTCGATCCGCACCACCGTGGAAAACCCGTTCGCGCTCGGCTGCAGGATGACCGTGTTCTCCTTGTTGATCGCCAGTTGCCGGCGCGGCACGCCGAATGCCAAAGGATGGCTGGTGTCGACGTCGGCACTGAGGATGTTGCCGCTGACACGCTCGATCGCGGCAATATCGCGCTGGTCACCGAAGGCGCGGCGCGCGCTGTCACCTGCTTCCTCGTCCTTGCCCAGCTTCTCGCCGTCGGCAAGTTTCTGTTCGATCGCCCACTTTGAAGCGCTGCCATAGGTCACCAGTGAGCCACCGGCCTGGATCCAGCGCTTCAATGCCGCTACTGCGGTTGCGTCGATGCTGGTGTAGGTGCCGCCGGAGAGCACGATCGTGGTGTAGCGATCCAGCGATACCTTGCCCAGCTGCTGCGGGTCCAGTTTGCTGGCCGGCAGGCGCAGCTGCTGGTCAAGCAGGAACCAGGCCGAACCGATTTCGGTGGCGGCCACGCCCTCGCCCATCACCAGCGCGACGGCTGGCTTGCGTAGTGCCTTGACGCCATCACTGCCCAGGTCGATGCCATCGCGGCTGCGACCACTGGACAGCGCATGCACCTGCACGCCGGCTGCCCGCGCTGCAGCGGCGACCGCTTCCTGCAGCGCCGCGCCCTGCAGCGGCTGCCCGGCCACCGGTACCACGATGCTGCCACCGGCAAAGGCCACGTCGCCCTGTGCGGTGCTGGCGGTGAACGGCTGGAAGGTGGCACGCGTGGACAAGCCCTTGGCCTGCAGGCCGGCCAGTGCGCGGCCCGCGTTGTAGTCGCGCCAGTCGATTACATAAGCGAAGCCCGCTTCACCGCCGATCACCCCGCCCTGTGCTGCGGGAACCTCGAGCACGCGGGCGCCGCCGTCGATGCGGCTGCGGCTGCCGGCAGAGGCCACGCCGTAGGCCGGGGCGATCGCATAGCTGGTACTGCCGTAGAACACGTCGCCCTTGATCGGCGGCGTCTCGGCGAAGATCGAATGGACCAGGCGGAACTGCGCCTGCTGCACCGGCACCACGTAGGCGCTGCCCGCGTCGAAACGCTGGCCATCCACGGTGACGGCGCGATCCAGCGCATGCACTTCAATCCTGTGCAGCAACAGCAGTTCCAGCAGGCGCCGGGTCAATGCCGGATCATGCGCATCGCCGAACACGAAGCTCTTTACCGGCTGCTGCGCGGCCTGCTTCAGCGCGCTCTGGAAGAACTGCTTCTGCAGATCGAACAGGGCGCTGCGCTCGGTCACCGCGCCGCGCACGGTGCCCAAGCCGGTGGCCACCTGGTTGCGGATGGTGAACGGGAACGTCAGCAGGCCATTCACCGATTCCTGCACGCGACCACGCGAGCTGGCCTGTTCGACGGTGACACCAACCGCGCCGTGGAAGTCCGGATAGGTCGAGCCGTACACGGGCGAGAAATTGTCGAAGTTCTCACCGGTGTAGTACAGCGAACCCAGCGCATCGAGCGCCTGGGCATGGTACTTGGCCAGAGTCTTGTTGAACTCGTACGACGCCGCCGGGATCAACGGGCTATGCATGCTCTTCGGCGATGGCTCGAAGTAGTACGTGCTGTCCTTGCCCATCTCGTGGAAGTCGATCTGCACGTTCGGGTACCACTGGTGGAACTGCGCCACCTTCGGTCGCGAATCCTGCTGGGTCAGCGCCAGCCAATCGCGGTTGAGATCGGTGAAGTAGTGGTTGGTGCGGCCCTGCGGGAACGGCTCAACGTGCTCCTTGTCGGCTGGATCGGCCGAGGCCGGATCTGACGCCCAGGCGTTGTGCCAGTTGGCGGCGCGGTCGCGGCCATCGGGATTCTGCGCCGGGTCGAACAGCACCACCGCCTGCTGCAGCCACTGCTGCGTTTCCGCGCTGCGGTTGGCCACCAGGTAGTACGCGGTCAGCATCGCCGCTTCGCCGCTGGAGGTCTCGTTACCGTGCACGCTGTAGCCCAGCCACACCACCACCGGACTGTCACCGGCAGCGCTGCGCGGCTGCGCCGGATCAACCAGGGTCGCGTGCTGCTGGCGGATCTGTTCCAGCCGCGCGTGGTTGCCGGCAGCGGTGACCGTGGCAATCAGCAGCGTGCGGCCCTCATAGCTGCGACCGATCTCGCGCACGCTGATCTTGTCCGAGTGCTTGGCCAGCTCCTGGAAGTAAGCCACCAGCTGGTCGTGGCGGGTGTAACGGCTGCCGATCGGATAGCCGAGGAACTGCTCCGGCGTGGGAATGGCGGTATCGAAGGCCGCTGCATCGGTGGTCTTCGGGAAGAAATAGGCGCTCTGCGCATGCACCGCAGACGGCAGCGATACGGCGGTGGCGACGGCAAGCAACAGCGGGAAAACAGCACGGCGGTGGAAGGACACGGTGACTCCCCAGAAACATGGCAACACGGCCGGCCACACGGGCCGGCCGGCCGCGGCGGGTGGATCAGAAGCGGTAATCGAAGCCCAGCGTGAAGTAGCGGCCACGCAGGTCGTACTGGCTGAAGTCGTACGGCGCACGGATGCCCGGGAACGACGCGTCGTACGGCGGCGTCTTGTCACCCAGGTTCTGCACCTTGGCATACACGGTCAGGTTCTCGATGCCGGTGTAGCCCAGGTACAGATCGAACTGGTTGTAGGCATCGACGCGGCTCTGCACTGCGGCGGCGGCGGTGCTGGCCTTCTGGTCGTAGCCACTGGTGTAGTACCAGGTCACCGCAGCGGTGTAGTCGCTGTACTTCCAGTCCAGGGTGGTGGTGGCCTTGTTCTTCGGCAGGGTGGCGCCGAGGTTGCTGCCGGCATAGTCCACCAACGGGCCACCGACCACGGTCGGGCGCCGGTAGTCGCGCACGTGGGTATAGGCCGAGGTCACGGTGAAGTCACCGAAGGCGGTGGTCGGGATGCGCTGGCGCAGCTCGACGTCGATGCCCGAAGTCTTCAGCTCGCTCAGGTTCTGGTAGCGGTTGTAGACCGCCTGCAGCTTGCCACGCTCATCGCGCTGCACGGCGCCGGCGACGTTGTCGTTGACCAGGGTCTGGGTGTTGTTGGTACCGACCAGATTGTCCAGCTGGATGCGGTAGTAGTCGACGCTCAGGTTGGTGTTCGCCCACGGCGACAGCACCACGCCGAAGTTCACGCTCTTGGTACGCTCCGGCTTCAGGTCGCTGTTGCCGACGGTGAAGAAGGTCGGGTTCTGCCGCGAGCCCGGCACGTCCGGATCACGCGGGTCGACCACGCTGCCGTAGGCGATGCTGGTGCTGTTGGAGTTCTCCGACAGCGACGGCGCACGGAAGCCCTTCGACGCCGAGGCTCGCACCAGCAGGAAATCCAGCGGCTGCCAGCGCAGGCCAAGCTTGGGCGAGAACGCGTCGCCGAAATCATCGTAGTGATCGGCGCGGGCGGCGGCGGACAGCTCCAGGGTCGAGGCCAGCGGCACGTTGACCTCGGCATAGGCGGCGCTGACCTTGCGCTCGCCGTGCACTTCGGCAATCGCCGGGCGCACCTGCAGGCCGGCGTCGATCTGCCACGGGTTGTTCGAGTCGAGCTTCTCGCGGCGCCATTCAGCACCGGCAGCGAAACCGATGTCACCGGCCCAGGTGTGGCCGAGGCTGCCGGAGATCTTCGCGTCGATGCCCTGCAGCACCGACTCGGCCGGACGCAGGGTGGCGATGTTGATCGAATCGCGCACCGACTGCGGCGTCGCCGCCGGGTTCAGCAGGTTGTAGCTGCCGGTCGCCAGCGCATTGGCCAGCGCCCAGCGGTTGGCGAAGCCGCCGGAGACGGTTTCGCGCTCGCTGCTGCGCGCACCGAATGCAGCCACTTCCCAGTCCCACTTCTCGGAGTTGCCACGCAGCCCGAACACACCGCGATAGGCAGTGGAGCGGTTGGTCTTGATGGTGCCGCCGAGGTCGAAGAAGGTGTATTCGATCGGAATCGCGCGGCCGTACGGGTTGTACGGGCTGCTGGCCGGCAGGTTGGACGACACCGGCTCGGCCAGGCCGGTCTGCGCGTTCAGTGCGAAGCGACCGCTTTCCAGGGTGAAGAACGGGCTGCTGCCGAACCACGCAGCGCTCTTGATCTGGCTGTACAGCACTTCGCCGAACGCTTCGACGTTGTCGCCAAGGCGGAAGGTGCCGTTGGCGTAGGCCTGGTAGCGCTTGGTCGAGGGAATCAGGGTGGTGTACGGGGCCTGGTTGAAGCCGCAGGTATCACCGGCCAGACCGTCGATCGGTGCACTGGCCACGCGGGTGGTGCCGGTGGGGCAGTTGCCGTTGGCATCGAGCATCGGCACGGAGGTGCCATTGACCAGATAGCGTGCGCCCTTGGCCGACCAGCCGTTCCAGCGGCCGCCGGGCTGGTCGCTGTAGATGCCGCTCTTGGTCAGGTTGCGCTCGTCCTGGTCCAGTCGCTCGCGGTTGTAGGCCTGCAGGCTGAAGAGGATGTTGTAGCCGTCCTTGTCGATGTCGCCCAGACCACCGACGAACTTCAGGTTCTGCTCGTGCAGGCCGCCCTGGTCGGCGCCACCGAAGCTGCCGCCGATCTCGGCGCCTTCGAAGTTCTGCCGGGTGATGATGTTGACCACGCCGGCCACCGCATCGCTGCCGTACACCGCCGATGCACCGTCCTTGAGCACTTCAATGCGTTCGACGGCCACCAGCGGCAGCGCGTTGAGATCGACGAAGGTGTCCGACAGGCCGCCGGCCGGGAAGCCGTAGTTGGCCAGGCGACGGCCGTTGAGCAGCACCAGCGTGTTCTTCTGCGAGAGGCCACGCAGACCGATGCCGGCCGAGCCCGACGCCCAACCGTTGTTGGTGGTCTCGTTGTTGGCATTGCCGGTGTTGGCCGAGATCGAGCGCAGCACATCGGCCACGGTGGCCTTGCCGGTCTGTTCCAGCTGCTGGCGGCCGATCACCTGCACAGGGTTGGAGGCTTCGGTATCGGCGCGTTTGATGTTGGAACCGGTGACGCGCACGGCAGCCAGGGTGCTGGCTTCGCCGCTGGCGTCGGCGGTGGTTTCGGCGGCGGCAGACAAAGGCGCGGCCAGAGCGACGGCCAGGGCCGCCACGAGCAGGGTGTGCTGGGGCATGACGATGTGGGGGAGGTAGTGGAAGGACGAGGTAAGTTCCGCAGTAATCCATGCCTGGCCGGGTTGCGGCCAATAACATCTCTTCATACGGATATAAGAGAAACTATCATCTCTTCATCCGGATGAAAAGAATTTCTTCACAGAAAGGCAACGCGGGACCGGGCTGATCGGGCGCCTGCGGCGTACAATCGCGACATGGAAATCTTCAAAGTCTTCATGCTCGAGGCGGCGCACCGCCTCCCCAACGTGCCGCCGGGGCACAAATGCGCGCGCCTGCACGGCCACTCCTTCCGGGTGGAACTGAAGGTGGAGGGCGAGCCGGGTGCGCAGACCGGCTGGATCATGGATTTCGGCGACGTGAAGGCGGCGTTCCAGCCGATCTACGACCGCCTGGACCATCACTACCTCAATGACATCCCCGGCCTGGAGAACCCGACCAGCGAGAATCTGGCGGTGTGGATCTGGAACGAGCTCAAGCCCACCCTGCCGGCACTGAGCGAGATCACCGTGCACGAAACCTGCACCTCGGGCTGCCGCTACCGCGGCCCTGCTGCCTGATCAACCCATTGATCTGAAAGGGATCCAGGCGCCGGAAACGGCGCCTTCGTATTTTTTGTTGCATTGCCGCATGATCGGCGTATGCTGCATTGCATCAACGCAAATGCACGGCGGATGCGACTGGCAACAGCCACTGGCGCGACGCCCACGCTCATTGCATGGGTCCCTCCCCCCATGCAATCCGGACCCGGCAGATCCCTCCCTCTGCCGGGTCTTTTTTTGCCTGCCGTCTGGGATTCTGGAGCGCGTCTTCGTCCGGCTCTCTGCCAGCTGAAGGGCCCCGCCGGGGCAGGTAGGGGGCTGGGCAAATGTCCCCCGGCGCCGGCCTGCGGCCGCCCCCTCCTCCTTTACTTTGCCCAGACCCCTACCCGCCCCGACGAGGCTCGGCTTGCGGCACCAGGCGCGCAGATCGCTGCTTTTCCTGAGGCCACCGAAGATCTCCCCACGCAGGGCGGAGGCCCTTGCGTGCGAAGTAAAGGGGGAGGTGACGGCCAACGGCCGGCGCCGGAGGACATTCGCACGCAAGGGCCTCCGCCCTGCGCCAGCAAGATCCGCCGCGCCCGTAAGGATCGCTCCCGGCTAGCGCCCGCGATTCCCGTGCCAGTGCTGGTACCACGCCTGGAACATCAACACGTTCCACAGGTGCGTATGCCATTTGCGCTCGCCGCGCAGGAACGCCTCCCAGATCGCGCGCACGCGCACCGCATCGAAGCAGCCCTGGTTGCGCAGCAGTTGTGGGTCGAGCAGCGCTTCCGCCCAGTCACGCAGTGGGCCGGCCAGCCAGCGTGCCATCGGTGGGCCGAAACCGCGCTTGGGACGATAGACCAGCGGCGCGGGAAGGTAGCGCGACAGCAGATGCTTGAGGATCCGCTTGTGCTCACCGTCGTGGTATTTCAGGTGCTGCGGCAGGCGCCAGGCCAGGCGCACCACCTCCATGTCCAGCAACGGCGAGCGCGTTTCCACGCCGGCCGCCATGCCGGCGCGGTCGACCTTGGCAAGGATGCCTTCGGCCAGATCCATGCGGAAATCCAGCAGCTGGATGCGTGCTTCTGCCGGCAGTGCGGTGTCCTGCTGCTGGAAGATCGTCGCCGGCTCGCGTGCGCCCAATACCACCTGGGTCGGCTGCCGCCAGCGGGTGACGCGCTGCAGGTAATGCCCCTCCACATCGTTGGCGGCCACCTCGGCCACCAGTGCCCGCCATCCGCCAAGCCGGCCCCGCTCGACGTTCAAGCGGCTGCTGCCACGTCGCGCGAGGTCGCGCACCCAGTCCGGCAGGCCACCGCACAGGCGCGCATTGCGCAACGCACGGCCATAACTGGGATGGCCGAAGAACAGTTCATCGCCGCCGTCGCCGGTCAACGCCACCGGCTTGCGCGCGCCGAGCAGCTCGCTGGCCAGCAGGGTGGGCAGCTGCGAGGCATCGGCGAACGGTTCGCACCAGACCTGCGGCAAGCGTTGCAGCAGATCCAGGCCCTGCCGGCTGTCCATCCTGTGCAGGTGGTGATGCACGCCCAGGTGGCGGGCGACCTGCGAGGCCCAGTCGCTCTCGTCGTGACCGGGGTCGTCGAACCCCACCGTCCATGCTTCGATCGGCAACGCCGATTGCGCCTGCATCATCGCCACCACAAGCGACGAATCGGTGCCACCGGACAGGAACGCGCCGCAGGCCACGGGTGAATGCATGCGCGTGGCGATCGCCTGCTGCAGCACCACCTCCAGCTGGTCGGTGGCCTGCTCCAGGCTGGGCGCCGGCTGCAACGGCTGCTGCAGCGCGGATTGCATCGCATCGCGCGCGCACCAGTAACGATGGCCTCCCTGCGTCGCCTGCGTTGATCTGCCGGCGGCATGATCGTTGAGGTCCACGCGCAGCATCGCCCCGGCCACCAGCTTGTGGATGCCGCGATAGATGGTGTGCGGCGCGGGCACATAGTCATGGCGCAGCAGCAGGCTCAATGCATCCTGGTCGATGCTGGGAGCGAATCCGGCAAAGGCCTGCAGCGCCTTCAGCTCCGAAGCGAACAGGAACTGGCCCTGGTACCACCCGTAATACAACGGCCGTTCGCCGACCGGATCGCGCGCCAGCCAGAGTTCATGCGCATGGCGGTCCCAGACACTGAACGCAAACGCCCCTTCGATGCGCGTCAGCGCACGCTGCACGCCCCACTCGACGATGGCCTGCAGCAGCAGGCGTGCATCGGTGCAGCTGCGTGGCAGATCGCGCAGCTGCGACTGCAGCGCCGCCCTGTTGTAGATGCGGCCATCCAGGCACAGCACGTAGCGCCCGCAGCTGGAGCTGAGCGGCTGCAACGGCATGTCGGTCGGTGCACGGCAATGACCAAGGGCCAGTCCCGCGTCGGCATCGGTCCAGTAACCGATGCGACCGCGGCCGCGCTGCTGCAGCGCCCGCAACATCGGCGCCAACTGCTGCAGCAGCTGCTCGTCGTCGGCCGGCGGCAGCCAGGCCCCGACCACGCCGCTCATCGCTGGCCTCCATGGCAATGGCAATCAAGGGAACGCACGGGGCAGGAGGCGGACGGCATGAGGGCGGCACGCGGATGGGGAAAGCTGCCATGCTCGGCCCCGCCGAGCGCCACGTCAGTCGTAGCGCTGTCAGCGACCGTCACCACAGGCGCGCTTTGCGTAACGTTTTGTAACGACCGGATTGCTACGCTGCAGCCAAGTCATTGCCTGGCCTGAGGCCCGGCCCGTGCGCCAGCAACCCCGGCTGAATGGCGCCCGCCCCCAGGACCCGGGCGGCCCGACAGCTGGGATAGCATCGCCGCGCTCGTGCCACGGCGGTACGGAAGCGCCCCGGAGGCCTTGTAAATGCTGGATATCGTACTGGTTGAAGACGACGCTCGGCTGGGCACGATGGTCAGCGACTACCTGCAGCGGCACGGTTACCAGGTCGCCCATGAGCGCTGCGGCCAGCGCGCGATCGCCCGGATCCTCAGCGAGAAGCCGGCGCTGGTCCTGCTCGATATCGGCCTGCCGGACCAGGATGGTTTCGAAGTGTGTCGGCAGATCCGGCCCCACTATGACGGGATCATCTGCGTGCTGAGTGCCCGTACCGACAACATCGACCAGGTACTGGGGCTGGAACTGGGCGCCGACGACTACATCGGCAAGCCGATCGAACCACGGGTGCTGCTGGCCCGGCTGCGCGCCCATCTGCGCCGCCACCGCCGAGTCGAGCCACGCGATGAAGCGCTGCGTTTCGGTGAACTGAGCATCGACCCGTCCACCCGCAACGTGCATCTGCAGGGCCGCCTGCTGGAACTGACCACCGCCGAATTCGACCTGCTGTTCCTGCTGGCCGGCAACGCAGGCCAGATCCTCGACCGCGATGCGCTGCTGCGCGGCCTGCGCGGCATCGCCTTCGATGGCCTGGACCGCTCGATCGATGCGCGCATCTCGCGGCTGCGGCGCAAGCTGGGCGACAACCCGGAACAGCCCGAGCGGATCAAGACCGTGCGCGGCCGTGGTTACCTGTTCAGCCGATCGGCATGGGGATGAAGCATCCATCGTCGGCCATGCGTGGCCACGCCTTCCACTTCCTGCGCTACGGCATCGGCTTCCTGGTCGCCCATCTGCTGCTGATCGTGCTCGGATTGTGGGCCTGGGATGCGCTGCTGGAAGACCGCACCGAGGCCAGCCTGCAGGCGGAAATGCGCGGCCCGCATGCGATGCTGCAGCATCGATTCGCCGAAACGCCGCCGGCGCAGTGGCCAGCCCTGGCACAACAGCTGGACAGCGATTTCGCCTATCCGCTGCAGCTGATGCCGCTGACCGAGGCGGCCGCGATACTGCCGGCGAAACAGCGGCAAGGCCTGTACAACGGACACGTGCAGATCGAACTGGACAGCATGCGCAGCCTGCAGCGCGTCGGCACCAGCAGCAGCGCATTGATCCTGGGACCGTTGGACCAGGCCCTGCCCGAGGAAGGCTGGCAGGACAGCGAGGCCTCCGGCGTGGCCATCATCCTGCTGATCCTGATGGTGGCGGTGGCGTTGCCGATGTACGTGATGGTCTACCGGCTGTGGCGCGATGTCTCGCAGCTGGCGCAGACCGCGCGACGGATGCGCGATGGCCAGCTCGACAGCCGTGCGCCGCGTGCCGGCACCGCGCTGGTGCGGCCGTTGGCCAAGGCGTTCAACCACATGGCCGAACAGCTGCAGTTGCTGCTGGAAAGCCAGCGCGTGCTGGCCCAGGCGGTGGCGCACGAAGTACGTACACCGCTGGCGCGGATGCGTTTCGGCCTGGCCGATCTGGAAGACACCGGATTGGACGACGCCCAGCGCGATGCGCTGTCCGGGCTGCGCATTGATGTGGACCGCCTGCAGCACCTGACCGACGCTGGCGTTGAATACGCCGCACTCGGCCGCTGCCATCAGCTCACCCGCCAGCGCCTGCAACTGGCCGCACTGGTACGCGGGGTGGTCGACCAGTTCGCGCCTCTGACGATCCCGGTGCAGCTGGACCTGTCGCCGGCAGGGCTGGTCAACGTCAACCGGCACATGCTGGAACTGGCCCTGCGCAACCTGCTGGGCAACGCACTGCGCTATGCGCGCCGGCAGATCCGCATCGTCAGCACGCTCAACGAGGGATGGCTGTGCCTGCAGGTGGAGGACGACGGCCCCGGCATCGCCGTCGAACTGCGCAGCCAGGTGTTGCAGCCCTACGTGCGGCTGGACCAGGCCAGCCCGGGTTTCGGGCTGGGGCTGGCGCTGGTGCAGGTGGTGGCGGACAAGCATCGCGGCCACGTGGAAGTGGCCGATTCGGCGCTCGGTGGTGCCTGCATCCGGCTGCTGCTGCCGATGGAAAGCGGTGTCGCGCCAGCGGCAGAAGACGTCTAGTTCGTCTCCGCATCCGCGCGCGGCAAGGCGAACACGAACAGCGCACCCTGCTCGCTTTCGCGCAGCTCGATGCGGCGGCCATGCAACTGCACGATGCGCTGCACGATCAGCAGGCCGAGCCCGCCGTTTTCGCCACGCCGTGCCCCCAGTGCCGCTGGTGCCTGGAACAGTTGCCCACGCAGCGCTGGCGGCACTCCGGGGCCATCGTCCTGTACCGCCACCTGCACACTGTCGGGCAGCGCCGACAGCTGCACCTGCACGCGGCCACCGTCCGGTGCATGCCGCAGCGCGTTGTCGAGCAGGTTGGTCAGCACGCGCTCCACCAGACCGAGATCGGCGCGTACCAGCGGCAGGCCCGGCGGGAAGTCAGCATGCAGGCGCTGCCCACGCGCCTGCGCGGCCAGTTCGAATTTCTGCAGTACGTCCTGCAGCAGTTCCGGCAGCGCGAAGACTTCCCACTCCAGCCGCACTTCGCCGTGTTCCAGCCGCGCCAGTTCGAACAGCGCGCGGGCAAGACGGCCGACCTTGGCGCTCTGCGCCAGTGCGATACCGAGATAGCGACGACGCTCCTGCGGCGACAGCGTGGCTTCCTTCAGTGCCAGCGTCTCCAGGTAACCGTGCAGCGAGGACAACGGCGTGCGCAGGTCGTGCGAGATGTTGGCCACCAGCTCGCGGCGCTGCAGGTCCTGTTGTCGCAGCTGCTGCCACTGCTCGCCCAGCCGCTGTGCCATCTGTGCATGGGCATGTTCGAGGATCTTCAGTTCATCGCGTTCACCCACGCGCAGCGGTACCGGCGCGGGCAGCGGCGTTGGTGCATCGATATCGAAGGCCTGTATGCGCCGGGTGACCTGGCGCAGCGGCCGGGTCACCCAGTAGAAGGCCACCAGGCCGGCAAGCAGGCCCAGCCCGCCGATCAACAGCACCGACCACAGCGTGGTGCGCCATTGGCTGCCGGCGGCCAGGTCATCGGCCAGCATCTGCCGGTGTTCGCCCACCAGCACCACATACACGTAGCCGGCCTGGCGCCCCTGCACCACCAGCGGCGCGACACTGAACACCTTGCGGCCATCCGTGCTGCGCGGATCGTCACCGAGGATCGGCAGCGGCGCACCGGACAGCAGCCGCCGCAGCGGTGCCACGTCCACCTGGCTGCGCATCAGGTGGCCGCTGGGTGCATCGTGGCCGAGGATGCGGCCCTGGTCGTCCAGCAGGTACACCTCGACGCTGGGGTTGACCGCCATCAGCTGGCCGAACAAGGCGCGCACCGCCGCATCGCGCATGCCGCTGGTGTCCATCAGCTCGCTGCGCTGGGCGATGTGCTCGGCCAACCCCAGCGACAGGCGCTGCACCACTTCCTGCTCATGCCGGGTATTGGTGCGCATCTGCCAGGCCAGCAGCGCCATGCAGCACGTCAGCATCAGCGCCGACATCACCAGCGCCAGCTTCTGCCACAGATTCGGCTTGATCACGCTGCCGCCCCGGCCGGGTCGACCAGCTTGTAGCCACGCCCCCACACCGTCAGCAGACGCCGTGGATTGCCCGGGTCGGTCTCGATCTTGCTGCGCAGGCGGTTGATGTGAGTGTTGACCGTGTGCTCGTAACCATCGTGCTGGTAGCCCCAGACCTGGTTGAGCAGTTCCATCCGCGCAAAGACCTGGTCCGGGTGGCGGGCGAAGAACAGCAGCAGTTCGAACTCGCGCGGGGTGAGCTCCAGCGCGTTGCCATCGACGGCGGCGGTGCGCGCGACCGGGTCCAGGCGCAGCCCACCGAGCTCGATCGCCCCGGCATCGATGCGCGCGTTCTGTGCCATGGCTTCGGCGCGGCGCAGCAGTGCACGCACGCGCGCCACCAGTTCCGGCATCGAGAAGGGCTTGGCCAGGTAGTCGTCCGCGCCCAGTTCCAGGCCGACGATGCGTTGGGTCTCGCTGCCGCGCGCACTGATGATGATGATCGGCACATAGCGCGCCATCGCGCGTGCACGCTGGCAGACCTGCAGGCCGTCCACGCCCGGCAGCATCACGTCCAGCACCAGCGCATCCCACGGACCTTCCTGTTCGATCAGGCGCAGGCCGGCATCACCGCTGGCGGCGTGCGCGACTTCATAGCCCTCATCACCCAGGTGCATGCGCAGCAGGTCGGCGATATGGGCATCGTCTTCAACGATCAGGACACGTTTGGCGGACATCGGCAGGGTCGGGCCAGTGGGGAGGCTGCCCGCATTGTGGCGCGGGAGCGGCGTGGATACCTCACGAAAAATTGAATCCTGCGTGAGGATTCGTTGACCGGAGGGGGCGCAGCATGACCCCGTCGCCCCTTCCAGGAGTCCGCCATGTCCCTCACCCGCCGCCATCTGCTGGGCCTGGGCGGTGCTGTCACCGCCGCCGGCCTGCTGGGCCTGGGCGCATGCAGCCGCGCTGCCCCCGCCGCTGCCGAGGCACGGCCTTCGCGACAGTTCGAGGTGGCCCGCAGCGATGCCGAGTGGCGCCGGCTGCTGAGCCCGGCGCAGTACGCCGTGCTGCGCCAGCAGGCCACCGAGCGCCCCTGGAGCAGCCCGCTGAACAAGGAACACAGGCAGGGTACGTTCGCCTGCGCCGGCTGTGCGCTGCCGCTGTTCTCGTCGTCCACCAAGTTCGAGAGCCACACCGGCTGGCCCAGCTTCTGGGCACCGCTGCACAACGCCATCGGCGAAGACCGTGACACCACCTTCGGCATGTTGCGGGTGGAGGCACATTGCCGCCGTTGTGGCGGCCACCTCGGCCACGTGTTCAACGACGGCCCGCGTCCGACCGGACTGCGCTACTGCATGAACGGCGCGGCGATGACGTTCATTCCCGGGGCTGCACAACAGGACGCCGCTGGCGGCTGGCGCGTGCCGCTGGGTTCTTCCCCCACTTCGGGAGCGTGATGATGCTGCTGTTGCTGCTTGCCTATCTCGGGGGCGTGCTGACCCTGCTCAGCCCGTGCATCCTGCCGGTGCTGCCGTTCGTGTTCGCACGCGCCGATCGTCCTTTCCTGCGCAGCACCCTGCCGCTGCTGGTGGGCATGGCGCTGACCTTCACCGTGGTCGCCAGCCTGGCCGCGGTCGGCAGCCAGTGGGTGGCGCAGGCCAACCAGATCGGCCGCTGGGTGGCACTGGTGCTGATGGCCGTGTTCGCCGTCGCGCTGCTGTGGCCGACCCTGGCCGACCATCTGCTGGCGCCGTTCCAGCGCATCGGTGCGCGGCTGAGCGCGCGCGCCGACGCCGCGGATGCGGCCGGCCGTGGCGGCGCCTGGACCTCCCTGCTGATCGGCATTGCCACCGGCCTGCTGTGGGCGCCCTGCGCCGGCCCGATTCTTGGCCTGGTGCTGACCGGCGCCGCCCTGAACGGCGCCAGCGTCGGCACCAGTTCGCTGCTGCTGGCCTACGCGCTGGGCGCAGTCACCGCACTGGCGCTGGCAGTGTGGGTGGGTGGCCGCGTGTTCCGTGCCCTGCAGACCCGGCTCGGCCTGGGCAATGTGCTGCGCCGGGTGCTGGGTGTGGCCGCGCTGCTGGCGGTAGTGGCGATCGGCCTGGGCTGGGACACCGGCCTGCTGACCCGCCTGTCCGCGGTCAGCACCGCGCGCATCGAGCAGGTCCTGCTGGACGCCGTGCCCGACGCGCAACCGGCAGCACCGCCGATGATGATGATGGCGGCCGGGCAGGCAGGCGCGCCGCTGCCAGTGGAAGGCACACTGCCTTCGCTGGACGGCGCCACCGGCTGGCTCAACAGCCCACCGCTGAGTGCGGAGCAGCTGCGCGGCAAGGTGGTGCTGATCGATTTCTGGACCTACTCCTGCATCAACTGCCTGCGCGCGATGCCGTTCGTGCACGAGTGGGCGCAGCGCTACCGCGACCATGGCCTGGTGGTGGTCGGCGTGCATACGCCGGAGTTCGCCTTCGAGCGCGACCCGCGCAACGTGATGAAGGCCGTGCAGCAGCTGAAGGTCGAATACCCGGTCGCGCTCGACAACCAATATGCGATCTGGCGCGGGTTCAACAACCGCTACTGGCCGGCGCACTACTTCATCGACGCGCAGGGCAACATCCGCGGCCATCAGTTCGGCGAGGGCAACTACGCGCACTCCGAACAGGTGATCCGCCGTCTGCTGGTGGAAGCCGGGCAGACCGACCTGCCACCGCCTGCAGACCCCGCTGCGGCCGACCTGCAGGGCGTAGCCACGCAGGCCGACATGGGCAACCTGCGCTCGCCGGAAACCTACCTGGGCCACGCACGTGCCAAGCAGTTCGCCTCGCCGGGCGGGCAGCGTGCCGACGCAGCCTTCGGCTACGCGCTGCCGTCCACCCTGGCGCTGAACCAATGGGGCCTGTCCGGGCAGTGGCGGGTCAACGATGAAGCGGCACAGCTGCGGCAGGCCGGCGGGCGCATCGCTTTCCAGTTCCATGCCCGCGACCTGCATCTGGTGCTGGCACCGGGCGAGGACGGAACGCCGGTGCGCTTCCGCGTGCTGCTCGATGGCAAGCCACTGCCAGCGGCTGATGCCGGTGCGGACGTGGCCGCCGATGGCACCGGCACCGTCAACGAACACCGTCTGTACCAGCTGATCCGCCAGCGCGGCACGATCGGTCCGCATCGTTTCGAGATCGAATTCCTTGACGCAGGCGTGCAGGCCTACGCCTTCACCTTCGGTTGAACCGGGAGCACATGATGAAACTCTCCTTCGAACAGGGCATTGCCGCCGGCGTCGCCGGCCTGGTTGCCACCGCGCTGATCGCGGGTGTGCTGCTGGTGGACCACGGCGCGGTGGCCGCAGCAGCCGAGCCCACGGCGCAGGTGCAGGCGTTGCCTGCGCCCAGCGGCGATGCGGCGTTCGGCGATGACGCCAGCCATGCCAGCGTGGTCTTCGCCGGCGGGTGTTTCTGGGGCGTGCAGGGCGTGTTCCAGCACGTCAAAGGCGTGAGCAACGCGGTGTCCGGTTACATCGGAGGCAGTGCCACCGATGCCCGCTATGAGCGCGTCAGCGGTGGCCGCACGGGCCACGCCGAAGCGGTGAAGGTGGACTACGACCCGCGCCAGGTCAGCTATGGGCAGCTGATGCAGGTGTTCTTCTCGGTGGCGCACGACCCGACCCAGCTCAACCGCCAGGGACCCGATCACGGCAGCCAGTACCGCTCGGCGATCTTCGTCGATGACACGCGCCAGCTGGCAGCAAGCCGCGCCTACATCGGCCAGCTCGGCCAGGCCGGCAGCTACCGCGCGCCGATCGTTACCCAGGTGGGCAGTGGACAGCGCTTCTACCCCGCCGAGAGCTACCACCAGAACTACATGAGCAACTACCCGCAGGCCGCGTACATCCGCTATTACGACGCGCCCAAGCTGGCCGCGCTGGGCAAGCAGTTCCCGGCGTTGTACCGGCGCGATCCGGCGCTGGTACCGATGCGGTGACCCCCTCTTCTGTAGAGCCGGGCCCATGCTCGGCTGCTGTTGGCGGAAGAGCAGCCGAGCATGGGCTCGGCTCTACACACAACAGAAAAAGACGCACGGCCACAGGGCCGTGCGCTTGGGAAGTATCGACCCGGCCCCGATCAGGCCCGGCCGACAACGACATGCTAGGCTCGTCGGCATCATGGGTACAGAACCAGATGCGGGTCGAGTCGATGGATACAGAAGACACCACCACGATGATCCCACCCCGCTACCAGCGGCTGTCGGACGAGCTGGCTGAAGCCATCCACGGCGGGCGCCTGCCGGTCGGCAGCCGGTTGCCGTCGCTGCGGCAGATGGCTTCGCAGCGCCAGCTCAGCCTGAACACCGTGATTGCGGCCTATCGCCAGCTGGAAGATGCAGGGCTGGTCATTCCGCGGCCGAAGGCCGGCTTCGAAGTCGCGCCACGATTGTCGGCGCCGCAGCGATCGCTGCGCGATGCTCCGTCCGCACCGACCGCGCCGCTGCAGCAGGTGCTGATGGCCCGCGTGCTGGAAGCACAGCGCCGCCCCGGTGTGGTCGACCTGGCCTTTGCCGGCCCACGCGGACGACAGTTCTACCCGGGCGCGCAGCTGGCCCGGCACACCGCGCAGGTTCTGCGCCATGGTCAGCAGACCGTGGAAACCTACGCCCGTCCCAACGGTTCGCAGCGCCTGCTGGCGCAGATCGTGCGGCGTGGGCCCCGGCTGGGCCTGCATACCCATGCCGATCGCCTGCTGTTGACCCACGGCGCGATGGAGGCACTGCAGCTGGCGCTGCGCGCAGTCACCCAGGCCGGTGATGCCGTCGGCATCGAGGCGCCCTCGTACTTCAACCTGTACCCGTTGCTGACCACCCTCGGCCTGCAGCCGATCGAACTGCCCACCCATCCGCAGCGCGGTCTGGACGTGGATGCGCTGGACGCACTGCTGGAGCACACACCGCTGGCGGCGCTGGTGGTGATGCCGACCGTACACAACCCTCTTGGCTGCACGATGCCGATCGCCGACAAGCAACGCCTTGCCGAGCTGGTCAACGCGCGCCAGCTGCCGCTGATCGAAGACGCGGTGTATGCCGAACTGCAGTTCTGCGAGCCGCCGGCCCCCTTGCTGAAGGCGTTCGACCGCGATGGCTGGGTGATGGTGGTCGGTGGCTTTTCAAAGACGCTGGCGCCGGACTACCGGATCGGCTGGCTCGATGGAGGACGCTTCGCCGAACGCATCGCGCTGCTCAAATTCCAGTCCACCGGCGGCGAACCGCAGCTGCTCGGTGATGCGGTGGCCGCCTACCTGGAAGCAGGCAGTTACGAGCACCACCTGCATCGCATGCGCCGCCTGTACCGCGAACAGGTCGGTCGCCTGCGGCAACTGGTGGCCGAACATTTCCCTGCCGGCACCCGCGCGACCGAGCCGCAGGGCGGCTTCCTGCTGTGGCTGGAACTGCCGGGCGTGGACACCCGTGAACTGTTCGAGCGCGCACTGGCAGAGGACATCGTGTTCATGCCGGGCCAGGTGTATTCGCGTGGCGCGCGGTACCGGCACTGCCTGCGGCTGTCGTGCTGCCAGACCCTGGACGCGCGCTTCATCGGTGCGGTGGAACGGTTGGGTGCGATCGCGCGGGAGCTGGTGGCACGCTGATGGATCGGTAGCGCCGGGCCACGCCCGGCGGCTTCTCTGCCTGCCGCGCTGCGCGCTCGCCGGGCATGGCCCGGCGCTACCCTCACGCGTCGTGCAGGTGTGTGCTCAATGCTTCGCCACCGGCTTCCGGCAGATGCGGCAGCCGTCCCCAGCAGGGCATCGGCAGGCGCTGCTGCAGGGTCGCGAAATTCTCATCCTGGCGTTGCATCGACGGATCGATGTGGTTGCCGATCCAGCCCACGCAGTCCACGCCGCTTGCCTGCAGCGATTGCGCGGTCAACCGCGCGTGGTTGACGCAGCCCAGGCGCATGCCGACCACCAGCACCACCGGCAGCCGCAGCGCTCGCACCAGATCACGCTGGTCCAGCTGCGCCGACAGCGGCGCCAGCCAGCCGCCCACGCCTTCGACCACCACCACGTCGGCCTGTGCGCGCAGGCGTTCGAAGGCCGCCACGATCGGGGCCAGTTCGATGTGCACGCCATCTTCTGCCGCCGCCAGCTCCGGCGCCAACGGCTGGCGCAATGCGTAGGGGTTCAGATCGGCGTAGTCCGGCACCGGCAGGCTGGCGGCCTGCAGCGCCAGCGCGTCGTCGTTGCGCAGCCCCTGCCCCGGATCGTGGCTGCCGCTGGCCACCGGCTTCATGCCCACCGCGCGCAGGCCGCGCCGGCGCAGCGCGTGCAGCAGCGCGGTACTGGCGGCGGTCTTGCCGATCTCGGTATCGGTGCCGGTGACGAACAGGGCAGGCGGCAGCGTGGCGGGCAACGGCATCGATGGGCTCCAACGGGGAAACAGTGTGTGCATTATCGCCGGCCCGGCACGCTTGCTAGACTGCGGCCATGTTCGCCAACGCCTCGCTCACCGGCAGCAAGCCGGAACAATACGCCCAGCTGCTGGAACAGGCCCGTGGCCTGGTCTACGGCGAGTCCGACCGCATCGCCAATGCGGCCAACCTCGCTGCACTGGTCTACCACGCCCTGCCCGACCTGAACTGGGTGGGCTTCTACCTGTATGACGGCAAGGAACTGGTGGTCGGTCCGTTCCAGGGCCTGCCGGCCTGCGTGCGCATTCCGCTGGACAAGGGCGTGTGTGGTGCGGCCGCCAGCCAGCGCGTGACCCAGCGCATCGAAGACGTGGAGGCCTTTCCCGGCCATATCGCCTGCGATGCCGCATCGCGCTCGGAGCTGGTGGTGCCGCTGGTCCGGGGTGAGGAGCTGATCGGCGTGTTCGATATCGACAGCCCGGTCGTCGGCCGCTTCGATGCTGAAGACCAGGCCGGTCTGGAAGCCATCGCCCAGGTGTTCGTCGGGGCGTTGGCGTGAGCGCGGTCAAGCTGCGCAACATCGGCCCGAAGAGTGCGGCATGGCTGCGCCAAGTGGGCCTGCGCAGCCGCGAGGATCTGGTTGCCATCGGTGCCGTCGGCGCCTTCGTCAAGGTCAAGCGTGCCGGCTTCAAGCCCAGCCTCAACCTGCTGTATTCGCTGGAAGGTGCGCTGCTGGATTGCCACTGGCAGGAACTGAGCGAAGCGCAGCGCACCGCGCTGGTGCAGGACTACGAAGCGCGTATCGCCGTGCATCCGCTGAAGGCGGCAGGTCCGGCATCAGGCCCGGTGCATGAGCAGCGCTTCGACGCCGAGGACGACGGCGAAGAAAGCGCGGCCGAAAGCACCGACGAGGATTGATCGGTAGCGCCGGGCCATGCCCGGCGAGCGCGTAGCGCGGGTGATGTGGAATCCGCCGGGCATGGCCCGGCGCTACCGGATTCGTCAGGGCTGCTGCAGTTCCAGCAGCTCGCCCACCAGTCCCGTTTCACCGCGCTCGACCCACACCCGCAGGCGTGTTCCGTGGTCGATGCGCAGCGCCCAGCACAGCGACATCGGCAGGCCACACACCTGCGACAGCACCATGCGCAGTGGACCGCCGTGGCTGACCACGACCGTCGGCGCCGGGTCGTCGTCATCCAGCAGTCGATCCAGCGCGCGTGCGATGCGCCGTTCGAAGTGGCCCCAGCTCTCGCCATGCGGCGGCGGAAACGCGTGCGGATCGGCGTGGAAGGCGGCCAACGCGGCTTCCGGCAGGTCGAACAGCGATTGGCCATCCCAGTCGCCGAAATCCAGCTCTTCCCACTCCTCGTCCGTCTCCACGTCCAGCGCGCGCGGTGTGGCCAGTGCCATCGCCGTATGCAGCGAGCGCAGGCGCGGCGAACTGATCACCCGTTCCCACGACTGCCCGGCATAGGCATCGACCAGCTCCTGCGGCAAGCGGGCCAGCTGCGGCGGATCGCTGCGGCCATCAAGGAACTCATCACGACCGTTGCCGGCATGGCGGACCAGGTCGAGGATCATGCGCGTGCCCAGTACGGGCGGCGCGGGAACAGCGGAAAACAGACGGACATCGGCAACGGCACCACGATAATTCGAGCTGCATTCTAGGCGCTGGCGCAGGTCTGCTGCACCGTGCAGGTGCATTCGCGCCTGTCCAGGCGCGCAGGTTCAACGCTACGGGTCGGCCGCGATGCCGTAGACTGCGCGCACTTCCAGGTGACCTGCGGCCCTGCCGGCAGGTTGAAACGGGAAGCCGGTGACGCGTGACAACACGCCATGCCGGCGCTGCCCCCGCAACGGTAAGCACGTCAGTTCCAGGCAACCCGCCACTGTGCCGCAGGCATGGGAAGGCGCCTGGACGGTGGCCTCGGGCCACCCGGCGGCGAGCCCGGAGACCGGCCCGGAAGCCTCAGGTCGCGATGCGGTGGGCATGGCGCTGGATGCCTGTGGCGATGGCCGCGGCATCGGCGCGTGCCTGCCTGTTGTGACTCCTCCCCTTCGCTGCGCGGGCGTGCGCGGCACCTGGAGTCCCCCGATGAAACTGCAGTCCCGAATGCTGTCCCTGGCCGTGCTGGCCGCACTTCCTGCATTGGCCCTGGCCGATGATGGTGCCGCCGACCTCGACCAGGTGCTGGTCACCGCCACCCGCACGCCGATCGCCCTGCAGGACAGCATCGCGCCTGCGCAGGTGATCGACCGTGCGCAGATCGAATCCAGCCAGGCCACCTCGCTGCAGGAACTGCTGCAGGGACGCGCCGGCATCAACCTGACCAATGCCGGTGGCCTGGGCAAGCAGAGCTCGCTGTTCCTGCGTGGCACCAACTCCTCGCATACCGTGGTGCTGGTCGATGGCGTGCGCATCAACAGCGCCGATCTCGGCCTGGCGATGTACCAGGACCTGCCGCTGGCGCAGATCGAGCGCGTGGAAATCGTGCGCGGCCCGCAGTCCAGCCTGTACGGTGCCGACGCCATCGGTGGCGTGATCCAGATCTTCACCCGCCGCAACCAGGGCGACTTCGCGCCGCACTTCCAGCTGGGGGGCGGCAGCAACGGCCTGCGTGAAGCCAGTGGCGGCATCGGCGGTGGCACCGAACGCGGCTGGTTCGGCGCCGACATCGCCTACCAGCATTCGGACGGCATCGATGCCTGCCGCGGTTCGGCCACGCTGTTCACCGGCTGCTTCGCCGATGAACCCGACCGCGATGGCTACCGCAACCTGTCCAAGAGCCTGCGTGGTGGGTACAACCTGAGCGACCAGTGGACCGTGGAAGGCAGCGCCCTGCGTGCCGACGGCAAGAACCACTACGACGGCTACTACAACTACTCCGAGACCCGCCAGCAGGTGCTGGCCGGCAAGGTGCGCTACACCCCGTCCGAGCGGCTGACGCTGACTGCCAATGTCGGCCGCAGCGACTACGAGTCCGACAACTTCGGTGATTTCGGTGCACGCGGCAGCGCACAGACGCACCGTGACAGCGCTTCGCTGCAGGCCGACCTCGGTGTGGCCGAAGGCCAGCTGCTCAGCGCCGGCGTGGACTGGAGCGAAGACAACCTGGACGGCAGCAGCGCCGGCTACTTGGTCGACAGCCGCCGCAATACCGGCGTGTTCCTGCAGTACCAGGCGCGTTTCGGCCGTCACCAGCTGCAGGCCAGCGCGCGCAACGACGACAACCAGCAGTTCGGCAACCACGCCACCGGCAGCCTCGGCTGGGCGATGGAGCTGGGCCATGGCCTGCGCGCCAACGCCAGCTACGGCACCGCGTTCAAGGCGCCGACCTTCAGCGACCTGTACGACCCATGGAGCGGCGTGCCGACGCTGGACCCGGAGAAGTCCAAGAGTGCCAACCTCGGCATCTCGCAGCAGGGCCAGGGCTGGCGTTGGGGCCTGGACGTGTACGAGACCCGCATCGATGACCTGATCACCTATGACGCGGCCACCTTCCGCATGCAGCAGGTCGAAAAGGCACGCATCCGCGGTGCGGAACTGACCGGCGGCGCCACCGTGGCCGGCTTCGACATCAATGCGCAGCTCAGCTTCACCGATCCGCGCAACCGCACCCGCGGCAGCGCGCAGTTCGACAACTGGCTGGCACGCCGTGCGCAGCAGACCGCGCGCCTGGACATCGACCGCCGCTTCGGTGATTTCCGCACCGGGCTGACCGTGCAGGGCGCGGGCAAGCGCTACGACGATGCCGCCAACGCGGTGAAGGTCGGCGGCTACGGCACGCTGGATCTGCGCGCCGAATATGCGCTGACCCCGGCATGGTCGGTGCTGGCGCGGGTGGCCAATGTGTTCGACCGCGCGTACGAGACCGTGGCGTGGTTCAACCAGCCCGGTCGCGAGTACCAGCTGAGCGTGCGTTACCAGCCGAAGTGAAAAGGGGCGCCGGGCATTGCCCGGCGCCCCCAGATGCCATCGACGCATGGCGTCGATCTACTTGTAGAGCCGAGCGCAGGCTCGGCTCTACACCGGAATGCCTGCAGCCAACCCCGGCAGCTCGCGCAGATCGTAGATCACCGCGACAGCGTGCGCGTTGTCCAGGTCCAGTCCGCGCGGATAGCCGTAACGCACCAGCGCGATCGGCATGCCGGCGTCTTCGGCGGCGCGGTAATCGGTAAGCGAGTCGCCCACCATCAGGCACGCATCAACGGGCAGTTCGAAATGCGCGGCGATATGCCGCAACGGCTCGCCGCTGGGCTTGCGCTGCGGCAGCGAATCACCGCCCAGCACCAGCGCGAAGGCCTCGGCGATGCCCAGGTGCTGCAGCAACGGCGGCACCAGCGCGGCCGGCTTGTTGGTGCAGATGGCCAGCGGTACGTTCAGCGCGCGCAATCCTGCCAGCGCTTCCACCACGCCATCGAACAGCCGCGGGCTGCGCAGCAGGCATTCGCGGTAGTGGACCATGAACGTCGGCATCACCGCTGCCAGGTCGATTTCGCGCCCGGCAGCCTGCACCGCCTGTTCGACCAGCCGGCGCACGCCGTCGCCGATCCAGCCCAGCACGGTGGCTTCGGGTACGCGTGCCAGGCCGATGTCTTGCAGCGTGCGGTTCAGTGCTTCGGCGATATCGGCGGCGCTGTCGACCAGCGTGCCATCGAGGTCGAACACGACCAGCGGATAGGGATACGACAAGGGACGGCTCACTCGTGCAACGTGGGGCCGTCCATTGTACGCCCGCGCTTTCAGCCGATCCGGCGTGCGCGGCTGGCCTGGCGGTCCCAGGCGGCACGGTCGTGGTCGATCAACGCCTGTCCATGGTTCATGTGTTCTCCTTGCCCGAAGGACGCCAGTCCAGATCCTGGAAGGCCGGGCTCGCGAAGCACTCGGCGAGGAAGTCCAGGAATCGCCGCATGATGGCGGGCTGCTGTCGACGCGACGCGTACACCGCATGGATGCCGAGCTCGTCCAGGCTGTACTCGGGCAGCAGTTCGATCAGTTCGCCACTGCGCAGCAACGGTGCGACCTGGTAGGTCGGCAACATGGCGATGCCTGCATTGGCGCGGACGGCCTCCAGCAGCAGCGATGCTTCATTGGCACTGATGTTGCCGCCCACCGCAACCGACAACGAACGCCCTTCGCGATGCAGCTGCCATAGGCTCTTGCCGACGTAGTGATGGGTCAGGCAGTTGTGCACGGCGAGGTGTTCGGGTGCGGTCGGCGTGCCACGCGCCTGCAGGTAGGCCGGCGTCGCGCACAGCACCGAGCGGCAGATCGCCAAGCGACGTGCGATCAGGCTGGGATCGATCTGCCTTGCGATGCGCACCGCCAGGTCGACGCGCTCCTCCACCAGGTTGACCGTGCGGTCGACCAGCAGCAGTTCGATGCGTGCGGCCGGATGGCGCTGCACGAAGGCGGCCACTGCGCGCGCCAGATGACTCTGCCCGAACGACACGCTGGCGGTGATGCGCAATGTGCCGTGCGGCTCAGGATCGTCGCTGGCCAGCTCGCCCTGCAGTTCATCGCCGATCGCCAGCATCTGCCGGAAACGCGCCAGCGCGGCTTCACCTGCCCCGGTCAGGCTGACCCGCCGCGTGGTCCGGTGCAGCAGCCGCGCACCCAGCCAGCCTTCTACTTCGGCCAGGTAGCGGCTGACCATCGCCCGCGACATGTCCAGCACCTCGGCGGCGGCGGTCAGGCTGCCGCGCTCGGCGACCTCGACGAACACGGTCATGGCGGTCAATCGGTCCATCTGCTCGATCCATGCAACAAACAAGCGCGTTATACGCTGTTTTTCGAGCGACTGCAGCGGCCTACAGTGGCCTCATTCCCCCGCCCTACCCCACGGAGTCCTGCCATGAAGATCGCCCTCGTCGGTGCCACCGGCAACATCGGCCGCCAGATCGCCCGCCACGCGCTGGCCAACGGCCACCAACTGACCGTCATCGTGCGCAGCGCGCAGGACCTGCCGGCCGAGCTGGCCGGCGCCCATCCGGTCATCGCCTCGCTGGACGACCAGGATGCCCTGGTCGCCGCCATTGCCGGCCACGATGTGCTGGCCAGCGCCTACGGCCCGCGCCCGGGCGACGACATCGGCCGCGTCGGCGAGGTTGCCGCGCAGCTGGCCGACGCCGCCCGCAAGGCCAACGTGCCGCGCCTGGTGGTGGTCGGTGGCGCCGGCAGCCTGGAAGTCGCCCCCGGCGTGCAGCTGGTCGACACCCCCACCTTCCCGGAGGCCTACAAGCCCTACGCGCTGGCCCACCGTGAAGCCTTCAACCGCCTGCAGGCAGTGGATGACCTGGACTGGACCTTCTTCTCGCCGGCGGCCGAAATCGGCCCGGGTGACGAGCGTGGGCAGTATCGCGTGCAGCCCAAGGCCTTCCTCGCCGATGCCAGCGGCCACAGCCGCATCAGCTACGCCGACTACGGCGCCGCGTTCGTCGCCGAACTGGAAGCGCGCAAGTACCCGAAGCAGATCATCACGGCCGCATATTGATCGACACGCTTGTTCTATAGAGCCGAAGGCAACGGCAGGAGCCGTTGCCAACGTCGCTTGCGACGGCCCGCAGGGGGCCGGGCAAGGACGCCCGGCGTAGCTCACGCTCGGCTCAACGCAAACATGCAGCCGAGCGTGGCTCGGCTCTACACGAGGAATTCCCCATGCGTACCGCTGCCCTGCTGCTTCCCCTCGCGCTGGCTGCCAGCTTCGCCAGCACCCCGCTGCTGGCCGCACCGGCCGCGCCTGCGCCTGCCAGCGCCGCGAAATCCCAGCTGCGCCTGCAGACCTTCCATCCCGGCCCGCAGGCGATGTTCTCGGTGTCTTCGGTGCTGATCGAAGGGCGCAACGACGCGATCCTGGTCAACGCGCAGTTCGCTGCCGGCGATGCGCGCCGGCTGGTCGAGCAGATCCGCGCCAGCGGCAAGCGACTGACCACCATCTACATCAGCCATGGCGATCCGGACTATTACTTCGGCCTGGCTACCGTGCAGGACGCGTTCCCGCAGGCGCGCATCGTCGCCACCGCGCAGACCGTGGCGCATATCCGTGAATCCCAGGCCGGCAAGCTGGCGTACTGGGGGCCGAAGATGGGCGCCGACGCCCCCGCACGCATCGTGGTGCCAGCGGTACTGGAAGGCGATGCACTGCAGCTGGAAGGCCAGCGCCTGCCGTTGATCGGCCTGGATGGACCGACGCCGGACCGCAGCGTGCTGTGGGTGCCGTCGCTGCGTGCGATCGTCGGCGGCATTCCGGTGGTGGCCGGCGAGCATGTGTGGATGGCCGATACGCAGACGCCGCAGTCGCATGCCGATTGGCTGCGCACGCTGCAGCAGCTGCAGGTGTTGAAGCCGAAGGTGGTGGTGCCCGGTCATTACGCGGAGGGTGCGGCGCTGGATGCCAGTGCACTGCGCTTCACGGCGGAGTACATCCGCGCCTTCGATGCTGAAACGGCCAAGGCCAAGGACAGTGCGGCGTTGGTGAAGGCGATGCAGGCGCGCTATCCGAAGCTGGCGGGCGTGGCGTCGCTGGAGTTGAGTGCGAAGGTGGCCAAGGGCGAGATGCAGTGGCCGTAAGGTAGGGGTTTTCTTTTGCAGGGCTGCGCCCTGCACCTGCCGAATCGACGGCAACGGCAACGGCAACGGCAACGGCAACGGCAAAAGCGGGCATTCCGTGGGTTGGCGGGGTGGGTCCGGTTGCGGGGGACGCCGTGAATACGTCCCTGTAGGCTTGGCCGCGGCATCCATGCCGCGGACACCCCCGCAACCGGACCCACCCCGCCTTCGACATGTTCCCGCTGCTGTTGGTATCCGCTGCTGTTGGTAGGTGTCGACCTTGGTCGACACTTCGATCCACGCCATGCGTGGATGAACGATCAGGGACGATCGGTCTGGGTGTGCTCGAACAATTCGCCCTGCACCACCGGCTCTTTTTCGCGGAAGCCGCCGAGGCCGACGCCGACCAGGCGGTAGCGGGTGTCGGCGGGTAGGTCGACGCGGGCGCGCAATGAAAGTGCGATGTCGCGAAGTTCTTCCATCGACTCGGGCGGGCGTTCCGGGGTGAAGCTGCGGGTAAGGAGGCGGAACTGCGCGGTCTTCAATTTCAGCACCACGGTGTGGCCGATGCGTTCGGTCTTGCGCGTGGCATGCCAGGTCTTCTCGGCCAGCTGCACGATCGCTTCAGCCAGGTCTTCCAGCAACAGGTCCTCGGCGAAGGTGTCTTCGGAGGAGATCGACTGCACCTGCTGGTCAGGTTCCACCGGCCGCTCGTCGACACCGCGTGCGCGGTTGTACAGGCTGCGGCCGAAGCTGCCGAAGGCTTCTTCCAGGTCCGGCAGCGTCCACTGCCGCAGGTCGCCGCAGGTGACGATGCCGCGCGCTGCCAGCTTGCCTTCCATCACCTTGCCGACACCGGGCACGCGGTTCACCGGCAGCGGCAGCAGGAATGCGTCCACCCGCTGCGGCGGAATCACGAACTGGCCGTCAGGCTTGCGCCAGTCCGAGGCGATCTTGGCCAGGAACTTGTTCGGCGCGATCCCGGCGGAAGCAGTCAGCTGGGTTTCCTCGCGGATCTGCGCGCGGATGGTGCGGGCGATGTCGGTGGCCAGTTCGATGTCGCTCTTCGGCACCGTGACATCCAGATAGGCCTCGTCCAGCGACAACGGCTCGACCAGGTCGGTATGGCGCAGGAAGATCTCGCGCACGTGGCGCGACACCGCCTTGTAACGTGCGAAGTCCGGCGGCACGAAGATCGCATCCGGGCACAGGCGCTCGGCGCGCAGGGCCGGCATCGCCGAACGCACGCCGAACACGCGCGCCTCGTACGAGGCCGCACACACCACTGAACGCGCGCCGCGCCATGCCACCACCACCGGCTTACCGCGCAGTGACAGGTCGTCGCGCTGCTCCACCGACGCGTAGAAGGCGTCCATGTCGACGTGGATGATCTTGCGCAGTGCGTTCATGGTTGGCCCACATGATACCTGCACCGTACCCGTCCAGACGCCGAAGTATGGTCGTTGTGCATCAACGGGATGCGTGGTTTCAGCTGAAAACACTACGCACGCGTACGGAGACGCGGTTTGATATCCGCCTGATCCGTCGTGCATCCTCGGGAACTCGTTGCCTTGTTTTCGCTTCCAGGATTGCGCTTTCCATGACTCGTCTCCACGCGTTCAACCGCGACCAGCTGCTGGCCAGCGCACGCGGTGAACTGTTCGGCGCTGCCGCCGGCCGGTTGCCCAACGACCCGATGCTGATGTTCGACCGCATCACCGAAATCCGCGAGGACGGCGGACCGCATGGCAAGGGCATGGTACGCGCCGAACTGGATATCCGCCCGGACCTGTGGTTCTTCGGCTGCCACTTCATCGGCGACCCGGTGATGCCCGGCTGCCTGGGTCTGGATGCCATGTGGCAGCTGACCGGCTTCTTCCTCACCTGGCTGGGTGCCCCCGGCAAGGGCCGCGCCCTGGGCTGCGGCGAAGTGAAGTTCACCGGCCAGGTGCTGCCAGACGCGAAGCTGGTGCGCTACGAGATCGACATCAGCCGCGTCATCAACCGCAAGCTGGTGATGGCCCAGTCCGACGCGCGCATGTACGTGGACGACCGCGAGATCTACAACGCCCGCGACCTGCGCGTGGGCCTGTTCACTGAAACCGGGAGCTTCTGATGCGTCGCGTCGTCATCACCGGCATGGGCATCACGTCCTGCCTCGGCAATGATCTGGATACCGTTTCGGCTGCCCTGCGCGAGAGCCGCGCCGGCATCACCGCGCTGGCCGACCACGCCGAAGCCGGCCTGCGCAGCCAGGTCGGCGGTCGCGTCGACCTCGACCTGGACGCGCTGATCGATCGCAAGCAGAAGCGCTTCATGAGCGATGCCGCCGCCTTCGCCTACCTGGCGATGGCCGATGCCATCACCGATGCGGGGCTGACCCCGGAACAGGTCAGTGGCCTGCGCACCGGCCTGATCGCCGGTTCCGGCGGTGGCTCCAGCGAATGGCAGGTGGGTGCGGTGGATCTGCTGCGCAGCCGTGGCGTGCGCAAGGTGGGTCCGTACATGGTGCCGCGCACGATGTGCTCGACCGTGTCGGCCTGCCTGGCCACCGCATTCCAGATCAAGGGCGTCAGCTACTCGCTGTCGGCCGCCTGCGCGACCTCGGCGCACTGCATCGGTGCGGCTGCCGACCTCATCCGCCACGGCGCGCAGGACATCATGTTCGCCGGCGGCGGTGAAGACCTGCACTGGTCGATGAGCGTGATGTTCGATGCGATGGGCGCACTGTCCACCAGCTTCAACGACACCCCCGCCAGCGCCTCGCGCCCGTATGACAAGGACCGCGATGGCTTCGTCATCGCCGGCGGTGGCGGCATGCTGGTGCTGGAGGATTACGACCACGCCGTGGCACGTGGCGCGCACATCCATGCCGAGCTGATCGGTTATGGCGTGACCTCCGATGGCGCCGACATGGTCGCCCCGTCCGGCGAAGGCGCCGTGCGCTGCATGAAGATGGCGCTGCAGAACGTCGATCGTCCGCTGGATTACCTCAACACCCACGGCACCTCGACCCCGCTGGGCGATGTGACCGAGCTGGGTGCGATCCGCGAGGTGTTCGGCGATGCGATTCCGCCGCTGTCCTCGACCAAGGCGCTGTCGGGCCATTCGCTGGGCGCTGCCAGCGTGCATGAAGCGATCTACTGCCTGCTGATGATGCGCGACGGCTTCGTGGCCGGTTCGGCCAACATCGGTGAGCTGGACCCGAGGGTGGAAGGCTTCCCGATCCTGCGCGAAAGCCGCGAGCAGAAGCTGGACACGGTGATGTCCAACAGCTTCGGCTTCGGTGGCACCAACGCGGCGCTGGTGTTCGGCAGGGTGTGATCTGAAAGCGTGCCAACCAAGGTTGGCACCTACCAGAGCGGTTGCCAGGGATGTAGAGCCGAGCCTATGCTCGGCTCAGTGCCAACCAAGGTTGGCAGCTACCTTGGCAACAGCGGCAGCAGCAGTGCGTGGGCGTCCACCAGCGAGCCGACGATGCGGTGGCCCAACGCACGCAGTTCTTCATCGGGATGCACCAGGTCCGGCACCTGGATCACGGTCATGCCCGCCGCCAGCGCGGCACGCGTGCCGGCCGGGGAATCCTCCAGCGCCAGGCAGCGTTCCGGTGCCTTGCCCAGCCGCTGCGCGGCCAGCAGGTAGATATCCGGTGCCGGCTTGGCCCGCGCCACGTCGCCACCGGCGATCACCGCATCGAAGTACGGCAGCAACCCGGTCGCGGCCAGCTTGCGGTTGGCCCGCGGTTGCCGTGTCGAGGTCGCCACCGCACGCGGCACCGCGTGCGACTTCAACAACTCAAGCAGTTCCAGGATGCCCGGACGCAACGGCAGGCCGGTCTGGGTGCGTTCCTCGTACAGATCATGACAACGCGCGGCCATCGCCTCGATCACGCTGTCTTCGATCCCCTGCTGGCGCAGCAGCGCTTGGCTGTCGCGGTCGCCAAGACCGACCATGCGCACGAAGAAGCTGGCATCCAGCGGCAGGCCAAACGCCTCTGCGGCCTCGCTCCAGCACGCAAGCGATACACGCTCGCTGTCGATCATCAGGCCGTCCATGTCGAAGATGACGGCGTCAGGCAGGAACGGCAGCGCAGCGATGGAGGTCATGGAGCGAACAGCGTATCCAGATCGGTGGAGGTCAGCAGCCGCCATTGCCCTTCGGCCAGTCCCTGCAGGTCCAGGCCACCGACACGGCTGCGATGCAGTGCCTGCACGTGGTTGCCTGCGGCAGCGAACATGCGGCGTACCTGATGGTAGCGACCTTCGTGCAGTACCAGGCGCGCCTTGCGCGGCCCGAGCACCTGCAGTTCAGCCGGCAGCAGGGGCGTCTTCTCCGCTTCCAGCATCAGCGTGCCGCTGGCAAACAGCGCCACCTCGTCACCGCGCAGGTCTTCAGCCAGCTCCACTTCGTAGACCTTGGGCAGCTTCGACTTCGGCGAAATGATCCGGTGCAGCAGGTTGCCGTCGTCGGTCAGCAGCAGCAGGCCGCTGGTCTCGCGGTCCAGGCGGCCGACGGTGGACAGCACCGGGTCGCGGTCGCGGAAGCGCGGCGGCAGCAGGTCGTAGATCAGGCGGCCCTTGTCCTTGGTCGAACAGGTGTAGCCGGCCGGCTTGTGCATCGCCAGCGACAGGCCCACCGGCGGATCCAGCGGCTCGCCGTCGACGCGCACCGCTTCATGCGGCACCTGGTCGTCGGCATACAGCACCTCGCCGTCGGCGTCGGTGACGCGGCCTTCGCGGAACATCCACTGCACCTGCTTGCGGCTGCCGTAGCCGAGGTTGGCGATGAGCTTGACCAGTTTCACCGACCCTTCCCCTTGCCCTTCACCGCCTCGACCAGCTTGAAGCCATCGCGCTCGGCAACCACGCGCACCGCGCCGAAGCTCTCATTGAGCGTGTACTCGTACGGCAGGTGGCGGTTGGCCACCACGTACAGGCGCCCACCCGGGCGCAGCGCCTGCGCGGCCACGGCGATGAAGCGCTGGCCGATGTCCGGGCGATCCGCACGCGAGGGCGTGTGGAACGGCGGGTTGCTGATGATGACGTCGTAGTCCGGCTCGATACCGGCGGTGACATCACGCCACAGGAAGCGCAGCGGCACCGGGCGCGGCGGCGGCGCAAGATTGAGTTCGGCCAGGTCCAGCGCGCGCTTCTCGGCCTCGTACAGGTCCAGCGCGGTGATCTTCGGGCAGCGCTCCAGCAGCTCGCGCGACAGGTAGCCGTAACCGGCACCGAGGTCGGCCGCACGCCCGGCCAGGTCGGCCGGCAGGTGTTCGGCCAGCAGCGCCGAGGCCGGGTCGATGCGGTCCCAGGCGAACACGCCCGGTCGGCTGAGGAAACGGCCGCCGACGATCGGCCGCACCGCGTCCAGGCTGCCCCAGCGCTTGGCCACGTCCACATCGTGCTGGCCCTGCAGCGGCGCGGTCCAGAACACGCGGCAGTGGTTCTTGGTCAGGCTGCCGCCGAGGCCGGCCAACTGCTTGAGGTCGCCTTCGCCGGAGCGGGCGCCCTCGTTGTTGTGCTGGCAGGCCACGATGCGGCCCCCCTCGGCGACCAGCGCCAGGGCGCGGGCGAACAGCGCGCGGGCTTCCTCACGCTGGCGCGGCGGCAGCACCAGCACCAGCGGGTAACGGCCGCGGCCGGCAACATCATCCAGCTGGCCGCTGACGGTCCAGCCAGCGGCCTGCTGCAGCGGCTGCGCGAACGGAGCGAAGCTCTGCTCGCAGTCGACCTCGCGGCCGCCGGCCTGCTCGCGCAGAGGCCAGCCGTCACGGGCGCGCAGGAAGGCCACCGGCCCCTCCGGCCAGCGCAGGGCGCCGCTGGAGAACGGCAGGAACAGGGTCTGCAGGGGGGCGTCGTCGCTGGATGCCATCGGCGCGGGTACTGGAAGCGTGAGGGCCGTCCATTGTACCGGCTTGTCCTGCCCGGCCCCGGCCGCCGCTTTGCGAAACTTCAACGTTGCCTTGATGCCGCAGCAACATGCCAGCGTTCAGGGTAGAAGCTCCCCCGCAACTCCTGGAGATCCTGCATGCGTGCCTTGTTCGTCGGAGGTGTTGTCGACAACAGTGAAATGGACCTGGAAGGCAGCCATCCCCCCGTGCATTACCCGGAGGACACCGGCGGTGGTCATTCCCGCTACCGCCTGCACCAGGTCGGCCACGGCGCCGATGGCAGTGTGGCCTACGCCGTGTATGGCGCGCCGGACTTGGCAGACGATGAAGTGACCCGCGTAGCCGAGGAGCGCGCCTATGCGCGCAGGTTCGAGGCGACGGCAACGCTGTTCGAGCACTGACAGGCCTGTAGCGCCCGAGCCCATGCTCGGGCGGCGGCGCAGCTGCGCGGACGGCAGCCGAGCATGGGCTCGGCTCTACATCGGATCAAGGCGCTGTGGGCGGCAGCTCGCGGATGCTGGCGATTTCATCCAACCACACGTGATGCTGCTGCACCGGCGTATCGAGGTCATCCAGCCGCAGCTGGCCGTTGCTGCCTTCGTCGCCGGCGTCGTTGCGGTACTGCTGCAGCGTCGGCTGCACCGCAACCGTGCCCAGCAGGCGGCGGCCATCGTGCAGGGTCAGCTGCACCTGGGTTTCGCCGCGCAACTGTGGCAGCAGGGCTTCCAGGCGCGTGATCTGCGCTGGATCGGTATGGATGCGGGGAGCAATACGGGACATCGGCGACCTCCTGCTCTGCAGGGTCGCCGATTGGCCGTGAATGCTCAGTGCAGCAGTCCGTCCCCGCGCGTGGCCTGCACGCGCCGCACGACACCTACCAGCTGGGCCACCGAGTACGGCTTGGCCACGTGTTCCTGGAAGCCCGAGGCCAGCGCGCGACGTCGGTCGTCCGCGCGCGCCAGCGCCGTCACCGCCACCGCTGGCAGTGCGGCGGCATCCACGCCCAGATCCTGTCGCAGCGTGCTCACCAGGCCATAGCCATCCATGCCCGGCATGCCGATATCGGTCAGCAGCACGTGGTACTGCAGGTGGCCATTGTCGGCCAGCAGCGCCAGCGCCTCGCCTGCGGAACTGGCCGCGGACACGCTGGCGCCCTGCTCTTCCAGCATGCGCCGCAGGTACTCCAGCACTTCTGGCTGGTCTTCCACCGCCAGCACATGCAGGCCGCGCAGCGGGTAGGGCTCGACCACCATCGGCTCCAGGATCGGACCGCTGACGACCTCACGCAGCGGACGCCGCTCGGCATCGGGCAGGTGCTGCGGCAGGCGCACAGTGAAGGTGGAACCGTGACCGTGGCCATCGCTGGCCGCGCTGACCGTACCGCCGTGCAGTTCGACCAGCTGCTGCACGATGGCCAGGCCCAGGCCCAGACCGCCGTGGCGGCGGGTGGTGGTGCCGTCGGCCTGGCGGAAGCGGCTGAACAGATGGTTCAGGAACTCCGGCGCGATGCCGTCGCCGGTATCGCGCACGGTGATCGTCCAGTAGTTGCCATCGGCCTGCAGCTGCACGTCGATGCGGCCTTCGGCCGGGGTGAACTTGATCGCGTTGGACAGCAGGTTCCAGAACACCTGCTGCAGCCGGGTGGCATCGCCCAGCACCTGGCAGGCCTGCGCCGGCAGCTGCAGGGTGACGTCCAGCGCCTTGCCCTCGGCCACCAGCTCCTGCGCGCCCATCGCTTCGTTCAACTGGTCGCGCAGATCCAGCACTTCCACTTCCAGCTGCACCTTGCCCAGCAGCATGCTGCTGAGATCGAGCATGTCCGAGATCAACCGCTTCTGCGCGGTGGCACTGTTGGCGATCACCCCCAGGCCCTTGTACAGCGGGCTGGTGGCATCGACGCGCTGCAGCAGCAGTTCGCTCCAGCCCAGGATCGTGGTCAGCGGCGTGCGCAGCTCGTGCGACAGCGTGGCCAGGAACTCATCCTTCAGCCGCGCCATGTTTTCCGCAGCACTGCGCGCGGCGCGCTCGGACTGCAGCAGCTCCTCGCGCGCCAGTTCGATCTCGCGACGCTCGGTGACGTCCGGGCTGCTGCCGGCCAGGCCGATGAAGCGGCCCATCCGCGAGAAGCGCGGACGCGCGTTCATTTCCAGCCAGCGCCACTGTCCATCGGCACGGCGGGCGCGCACCAGCGCGTGCATCGAACGCTGCGCTTTCAGTGCTTCCTGCAGTTCGTATTCGAACACCGAGGCATCGTCGGGATGCACCAGGCCGCGCCAGACATCTTCCGGCACGCGGTTCTCGTCGCCGCCGAAGAACTCGCTGAAGGCACTGTTGACGAAACGGGCGTGGCCGCGCTCATCCAGCACCCACACCGGCATCGGCAGGCCATCGGCCAACGCACTGAAACGGGCCTCGCTCTCGCCCAGTTCCACTTCCATCTGCTTGCGCGCGGTCACATCGAAGAACAGGATGCCGACCTTGTCCTCGCCTGGCCGCCCCACCCGAACGGCATCAACGGCGAACGTACGCCCCAGGGCACGTGCCTCCATCTCGAACTGGGCCGGTCGCCCGGTCCGGGCGACTTCGCCATAGATGCGGAACCAGTCGCCTTCGTGCTGCGGCTCCAGCGCGCTCATGCGCTTGCCACAGGCATCCTTCAGGCCGGTGTGGCGCTCGAAAGCGTCGTTGACCTCGAGGAAGCGGTAATCGATCGCCTCGTCGCCATCGAACAGCACCTGGATCACACAGAAACCTGCGTTGATGCGCTCAAGCACGCCATGGTGCAGGTCAGTTTCGGGCGTCGGCACCATCAAGGGTGAGCGCTCCACGAGGGGCGGCAGTGTGGACAAGGGCGTCGTGAAAAGACCGGATGGAGGTACAGCATCTTCCAGAGCGCGTATTCACAGCGTCAAGCGCCGTCAGTCACGGTTGACGACCATGAATTGGCGGCAACTGTTGACGCATTTGACGCTACTGACCATTGCTGCGGCCCTCCAGCGGGATCACACTCGATCCGAGATCATCACCCTCCCCGCTTCGGGGACGCAGGAGACTGCCATGAAAGGTTCGCTTTCAACCGCCCTGCTGCTGGCCGGCATGCTTGCCGTGGGCAGCGTGGCCGCCGCGCCGCGCACGGTAACCGCGCCCGACGCACCGCGCGCGCTGCAGGCCGATGGCCCGGTCAGCGTGAAGTGGGACGATCCGGCGAAGTTCACCGAGCTCCGTCAGAGCAGCAACCGCTTCGAGGCTGAACGTGGGGACTGGGTGCAGCAGCTGGCACGTTACGTGCAGACCAGCGCCGCCAAGCCACTGCAGGCCGGGCAGACGCTGGACGTGACCCTGGTCGATATCAAGCGCGCGGGCGACTACGAGCCTTGGCACGGCCCGCGTGGCAGCGACATCCGGATCATGCGCGACATCTACCCGCCGCGGATCACCCTGCAGTACACGCTGAAGGATGCCAGCGGGCGCATCATCGATGAAGGCGACGCCCGCCTGAGCGACAGCGGCTACCTGCACAACATCGGCCTGAAGAGCGATACCGATCCGCTGCGCTATGAAAAGCGCCTGATCGATGATTGGGTGAAGCGCCAGCTGACCTCGCGCGTCACCGCTGCCCGGTAGGTGTCGACCTTGGTCGACACGCATTCAAAGCGCCGACCAAGGTCGGCCGCTACCAGAGCCGGTCAATCCTGGTAGACGCGTGCCACGCGCTTGACGCCGCATGGCAGCTGGTAAGCACTGACGCCGCAGCGCGGCGCCAACTCCGAAAGGGTCGGCGCAGTGCCCCACAGCTCCACCACGCTGCCGACGCCGGCCTGCGCATGCGCGGTCAGGTCCACGGTCAGCATGTCCATCGACACCCGGCCGATCAGCCCACCGGGTTGGCCATCGATCAGCAGCGGGGTGCCGTTGGGCGCGAACTGCGGATAGCCATCGGCATAGCCCAGTGCGACCACGCCCACGCGTGTGCGTGCCTTGGCGACGAAACGCGCACCGTAGCCGACCGGCTCACCGGCCTCGATCCAGCGCTCGGCGATCACCTTGGACTGCATCGTCATCACCGGGCGCAGGCGCGCAGTGAGTTCGCTGTTGTCCGGCAGCGGGTTGGCCCCGTACAGCATCAGGCCCGGGCGCACCCAGTCACTGCACACATCCGGCCAGCCCAGCAGCGCCGGCGAATTGCAGACGCTGGTCTCACCTTGCAGGCCTTCGATGGCCTCCACGAAGGTCGCGGCCTGCTCATGGGTGCGCTCGCTGTCCAGCTCATCGGCGCGCGCCAGGTGGGTCATCAGTACGATGCGCGCCACCTGCGGCAGTGCCGACACGCGCGCGTGCGCGGCGCGGAAACCGGCCACGTCCAGGCCCAGCCGGTGCATGCCACTGTCCAGCTTCAGCCACACCGTCAGCGGGCGCGGGCTGTCGAACGCGGCCAGCGCTTCCAGCTGCCACGGCGAACCGACCGAGAACCACAGGTCATGCTCGGCCACCAGCGTCATTTCGCTCGGCTCGAAGATGCCTTCCAGCAGCAGGATCGGGGCACGGATACCGGCCTGGCGCAGTTCCAGCGCCTCTTCAATCGTGGCCACACCGAAGCCGTCGGCCTCACCTTCCAGTGCCTGCGCGCAGCGCACCGCACCATGGCCATAGGCATCGGCCTTGATGATCGCCAGCGCCTTGCCACCGCCCAGTTCACGGGCCAGGCGGTAGTTGCTGCGCAGTGCGCCCAGGTCGATCAGCGCGCGGGCAGGACGCATGTGCGGTTCTCATGTTGCGGGGCGTGGCGGTACTGGCCGTAGCGGAAGATATCCAGGCCTTCGGTGCTGATCTGCGGCTGGCGCGCGCTCATCAGGTCGGCCAGGTAGCGGCCCGAGCCGCAGGCCATGGTCCAACCCAGCGTGCCGTGGCCGGTGTTGAGGAACAGGTTGCGGAACGGCGTGGCGCCGATCACCGGCGTGCCGTCCGGCGTAGCCGGGCGCAGGCCGGTCCAGAACTCGGCCTTGGCCAGGTCACCGCCCTTCGGGTACAGATCGCGCACCACCAGTTCCAGCGTCTCGCGGCGACGCGGCGACAGCGACAGGTCGAAGCCGGCCACTTCGGCCATGCCGCCGACGCGGATGCGGTTGTCGAAGCGGGTGACCGCCACCTTGTAGCTCTCATCGAGGATGGTCGAGGTCGGCGCCATCGCCGGGTCGGTGATCGGCAGGGTCAGCGAGTAGCCCTTCAGCGGGTACACCGGCAGGCGCATGCCCAGCGGCGCAACCATTGCCGGCGAATAGCTGCCCAGTGCGACCACGAAGCGGTCCGCGGTTTCCAGCTTGCCGCCGATGCGCACGCCGGTGATGCGGTCGCCGTCGAATTCCACGCCGGTGATGTCCTGGTCGTAGCGGAACTCGACGCCCGCTTCGGCCGCCATCTGCGCCAGACGGCGGGTGAACAGCTGGCAATCGCCGGTCTGGTCGCGCGGCAGGCGCAGCGCGCCGACCAGGCCATCGACGTGGGCCAGCGCGGGCTCGGCCTTGATGATGCCGGCGCGATCCAGCACTTCGTACGGCACGCCGTACTGGGCCAGGATCTCGATGTCCTGCGCCGAGGCATCCAGCTGCTGCTGGGTGCGGAACAGCTGGGTGGTGCCCAGGTCGCGCCCTTCGAAATCGATGCCGATCTGCGCGCGCAGCTCGTTCAGGCAGTCGCGGCTGTACTCGGACATGCGCACCATGCGCGCCTTGTTGATCGCGTAGCGCTCGTGGGTGCAGTTGCGCAGCATCTGCCACAACCAGCGGTACTGGGCCAGGTCCATGCCCGGCTTGATCGCCAGCGGCGCGTGCTTCTCGAACAGCCAACCGATGGCCTTCTTCGGCACGCCCGGGGCGGCCCACGGCGAGGTGTAGCCGAAGGACAGCTGGCCGGCATTGGCGAAGCTGGTTTCCAGCGCGGGACCGGGCTGGCGGTCGACGACCGTGACTTCAAACCCGGCCTGTCGCAGGTACCAGGCACTGGTGGTGCCGATCACGCCGCTGCCGAGAACTAGGACTCGCATGGGAATTCTCCAACCCGATCATTCCCTGCATTTGGGTGCGCAGGGGCCACAATCGGGGAAGTATATTCTTACGTTCCTAGGTGATTTGCCTGATTTTAGGAATGCAGGCAGGATATTTTCCTCTGATTCATTCCCCGAGGTTGACGGCCATGACCACCCGCCCCCGCGAACTGGACAAGATCGACCGCAAGATCCTGCGCATCCTGCAGGGCGAAGGCCGCATTTCCTTCACCGAGCTGGGCGAACGGGTCGGTCTGTCGACCACCCCGTGTACCGAGCGCGTGCGCCGGTTGGAGCGCGAAGCAGTGATCACCGGCTATCACGCCCACCTGGACCCGTCGGCGCTGAAAGCCAGCCTGCTGGTGTTCGTGGAGATCAGCCTGGCCTACAAGTCCGGTGACATCTTCGAGGAGTTCCGGCGGGCGGCGCTGAAGCTGCCCAACGTGCTGGAATGCCATCTGGTGTCGGGCGATTTCGATTACCTGCTGAAAGCGCGGATCAGCGAGATGGCTTCGTATCGCAAGCTGCTTGGCAGCACCCTGCTGACCCTGCCGCATGCGCGTGAATCGAAGAGCTACATCGTGATGGAAGAGGTCAAGGAGACCTGGTCGCTGCCGATTCCCGATTGAATCGACCGGCGGCAGCGGGACCAGATCCCGTAGCACGGGCTCTGGCCCCTGGCTGCATCAACGCTGCTGCGGGTTCTTCATGGAACCCTGTTGCGGATTCTTCTTCTGCTGCTCGTTCGGCTGCTGTTGCTGTTGCTGCTGGCGCTGCTGGTCCTGCGGTGTTTTGCCCTGCTGTTCCTTGCCGGGATGACGGTTCTGCTGGTTGGCCATGATCGTATTCCAAGGGGACGAGGGAAGCGCGACGGCGGGGATGCCGGCGCAGGTCCACCGTGGTCCTGGCGCGGTTAATCGCAGGCGAAAAACGGGTGATGCGGGGTGTGCAGGGCGGGGGCTGTTTTCCGGCGTTCATGTGGGTGGCGGGTTTCCTGCCAACGGCTGAGCCCCTCGTGGCTGGAGCCTGGTGCGGCGCTGCGCGTGGGCCGGGGGGGGGGG
>NZ_JBSPUD010000011.1:0-142761 GCF_056861525.1 Stenotrophomonas sp. 82F1 | reverse complement strand
TGTGGTGGTCAAGTACTTCTGGACACTCCCAAAGGGAGTTCAGGCCACCTGCACTTCACGGAGCGCAGGTGGCACAAGGCCGTTGGCACTGTGCAGCCGACGGTGGTTGTACCAGTTCACAAATTGTTCGATGTCTGCTGCAGCCTCCTGTCGAGTGGGGTATTTGGAGTACAGCCATTCGCCTTTGAGGGTGGCAAATACCCGTTCCACCACCGCGTTGTCCCAGCAATTCCCCTTCCGGCTCATGCTCTGGGTGATGCCGTTGTCGCGCAGGATCTCGGCCATCGCGTGGCTGGTGTATTGCCGCCCTTGGTCCGAGTGGAACAGCAGTCCCGCCTGGGGGCGGCGCTGTTTCAATGCGCCGCGCAGGGCTCTGACCGCCAACCATGCATCTGCTTCGTGGGAATGTGCCCAACCCACGATTCGGCGGGCATACATATCCACAACGACGGCCAGATACAGCCACCCCTGCTGGGTGGGGATGTAGGTGATATCGCCAGCCCAGACTCGGTTTGGCGCCTCCGGATTGAACTGACGGTCCAGGATGTTGGGAGCGGTCAGCGCCTGCGGCCCAAGGCTGTGGTACTTGTGCCGCTTGTGCTGTCGCGCCCTGACACCGGCCCGGCGCATCAGCGTCCGGGCGCGGTGGCGACCAACCTGCAGACCGCTATTGGTCAGTTCCCGGGCCATTCTGCGTGAGCCGCAGCTGCCCCGGTGGGACTTATGAATGCGACGAACCAGATCAACCTGGGCCAGCAGCTCCCGGTCGATGCGAGGCTCCCGATGCAGCCAGGCGTAGTAGCTGCTACGGGGATAGTCCATCAACTGGCACACCAACCGGATCGGAGCGGCCTTCCCCAATTCCTGGATCACTTGTTCCGGTGATCGCTGTCCCGAATGAAGAAGGCGATGGATTTTTTTAGCAGGTCGCGCTCCTCCTTGAGCCTGCGGTTCTGGGCTTCCAGTTCGGCGATTCTGACCTGCGCATCTACTGGTGGCGCCTCCGCATGCGGGTCATGTTTTCGCCGCCACTGCTCGATCCACCGCCTCAGCGCCGTCGGGCCGACATCCATCAGCTGGCAGACGTCTCTTACTGTCTGCCCCTCTACAACGACAAGGCGAACCGCCTCGTCCCTCATGCCCTGAGTGATCTGTTTTGCCATGGGTCTACCTCGATGCTCGAAAATGATCCTATCGAGTGTCCAAGTTGATTAGACCACCGCACAGACAAGCAGAAGGAGTTGGAACATCCAGAACTCAGAGCGGGTGGATCTCCCGCCCAGCCTGGCGAATTTCTTGAAGGGAAGCAGCAGAGAACTCATCGAAGTTGGTCCGTAGGTGGAGGAAGAAGGGTTGCGAATCAACGCAACCCCGCCTAGAACAAATGCTATGACGACCACTTTGTGTCGGCCATGCAAATTGTTGAGAACTTCAACGCGAAGTTCGGCTGGACGCGACATGACTGGGATGCTCGCCAATCACCCACAAACTCTCGCTGCGGATGCCTGCATATGAGCGACCGGGTGTAACAGTCACTTCTACGCTCGGAGCGCAACAATGACGCATCCGCCTCTGGGGGCGCCCAAGGCATGAACATATCCTCGCCTCTCCCCTATCTGAGGCTTGTTCCATAAAAGCTCGCTTTCTGCTTCTCTCGCTCTCTTCAGCATTTGCACTATCCGGCTGTCACTCACAACCAACCTCCTTCGCCGTTTGCGTTCTTGGTCACATTGAACCTGGACTCTCCGACAGTGCTGTTCAACTGGTTCGTGGCGCATGCATGCACAAGTTCCCGGACGCGGAGCTCATCGAGCGCGCACAGAAGCTGCGGACCGAGGATGTCTTCAGAGAGGCCGCTATCTCAGCCAATGCAGCGGCTACGCGAGCTGCGGCTGCAGAAGCCCATGAAGAGGCCAACAAGCCAAAGACCGAGTAATCAAGAGTCCGACAATGGCATTGCCCTGCCTACGTGAGCGAGAGCTATTCTGATCACTTGGCAGGACCTGGATCTGATCTCAGATCACAGACGACAGCTGATGGCTGTCGTCTGAACTAACGCCACGCGTAGTGATAGGGAGTAGCCCCTGCTATGCGCGCTCCCGGCTCCAGTGCGTCCTCAATGGCTCCAGACGTTACTGGAACATGTCCTGAGGCACTTGGGCATGGACCCAAAACACCCGGACCACATCCAGCATCTCCAAATGCAGCTGATCGTATCGCTCGATCGTGGAAGGCGGAAACTCCGGAGTACCATCGGCGTCCAACGGAACCGGCTCCCCCAGCGCCCTCGCCATGTCCAAGTAGTGGTAGGACATTTCTCCGTAAGGTCGCTTTCCATCCATCAGCTCCACTGCAGGACCATAAGCATCCGTATTCATGCTTCGAAGCAAAACAAGATGTTCCCCTGATACATCAACCATCTCAATCTCGCTTTCCCCACCCCGCTCATCCTGGCGGCCAGGCATCTCCAGAGGAGACTTGAGCCCATAGCTACCCGGCTCCAACGCACCGTTGTGGATGAACTGAGCGGAGATCAATGCAAGTTCCTCTGCGAATTGCTCCGCCTGATCGTAGCCAACCACACTGGCCTCGCCAGAGGAGCGTGAACAGTCGGCAGCAATTTCCAAGTACGCCTCCATCGGATCCTCACTGCCGTGCACAGGAGAAAGATAGACCCCACCAAGCTCTGTCGGATCGAACTCTGGCCACAACAGCCCCCTCATTCTCTCGAGCATTTTTGCTTTGCACTCTTTCGTTTCAACGCTAGCGTTTGACATCTCAACCCCCGATTTCATCGACATGTATCCATAGATCACAAGAAACAATAGAGCGCACGCACCGGTGATACACCCAAACAACCGACCATCTTTCCTCATTCACATTTTTCCGTATTGATTGTCATCGGCTGCCAGGCGGAGATCACGCCAGGTCGCCACTATGAGCACCTCAACGCAGCACCCAACGCCACCGGTGCAGCCATCCAGGCAGCTTGAATACCAGGTCATTCGATGCGACCCAGCTCCTCGATTCGTCGTCTTCCCCGATCGTGTTCAAACAGCGATCCACTCCGCAGCGTCTCTGCACTCGAGCCACACGGGCAGGCGCACCAGATCGCATCAGCAAGCAGAACTTCCCCATGTAGACGGCCGTGCCATCTTTCGGACGCCGGCCCTCAACCCGCAGATAGACGGAGTTGACCTCATCGGGCATCAGACTGGCTGCCGGCACCGTCTCAACACCCCCGTGGATCTGGGCGTAACGAATGCTGCGCGAGAGAGCCTCAGTTCGTGGCGAAGTAGGATCAAAATCAAACTGCCAGGCAACCGGGCGTCGGGGGCCTGCGCCCACAACAAGCAATGATCTCAAGCTTGCATCTGCAGGGAGCCGCCTGACCTCCCTGGCAGGCAGAGAGAAGGACGGAACACCCAAGTCATCGTCGATCTCCACCTGTCCTATTCGTTGCGCTGCCGCCCCTTCCCCGCAGACCGCCAGGAGGGGACCAAGCAACGGGCGCGTTGCCAGCTCCACATTCCTGATGAAGTTCATACGAACGAATTCAAGCATCGACACTGTGCCGCGCCTTCAAGCAGATGTCAGGCCGAAGGCTGAGGAGTTCCCGGCGGTACTCAAGCGACCTGGTCGCCGGACGAATCCCAAGCAAGTGACTGATGGCATCAAGCAGGCCAGCAGCGACGACCGTAGATGCCAGCAGCGTAGCTGAAGGGGACGTCGCAAATCGCATGCCATCAACCAGATCGTGGAAGGATCAAGCCACTTTCCTTCACACCTCTGGAGACAGACATCGAATTCTTACTAAATTTCCCTCCGACGAGCCATCCGAAACGACGGTCAGCCCTACAATCAATTTCTTCATGCACACCCACGTCGATTGCGACAGGCGCTGTCGCCATCAACCACCCCTCGTACTCCCGCCCGGAATCCGTCCGGGAAATTCCCAAGCGCAGAGCAGCGCGCAGATGGCAACAGGCCCTGCCGCGAGAGGATCGCGCGGCAGGGCCTGGCTTATTACGTCAATGGATTCCGTCGTGAATCAACATTACCCGGCTTCATTGAGCCATCGCCACGACTTTGACTCGATCAGTAGGGCAGCCAGGCATCGCGCCAGGCATAGCCACTACCCGGAACATAGGCGGCGGCATTGATGTTGCACCACGCACCCTCAGGGAACGGCTTGCAGGCATACAACTTGCCGTCGCCGCCCTTCACCACGGTCTGACCCGGAACATAGCTGCCGATGCCCGCCGGATACACGTGGTCGAAGTCCTCACCCGGCAGGTGGATGTCAACCTGGTGGGTAAAGCCGCTCCGCAGGTAGACGCGGTTGGCAGTAGCAGAGGCAACCGGACTGATTACGCCATTGCTCATCACACCGATGCGCGCGCTCTTGGCAGTTGCATTGACCTTACGAGCCACATGGAGCGGCCACTGAGCGGGGGCCGTTTGACCAGCAGCGATGGTCGCGCTGACCCGCTCTGCGTCACCGCCGCCACTGTTGAACACACGCAACTCGACAGCAGTGCCAATCGGCAGCGAGCCACGTGCAGTGAGCGCACCCGCGTCCAACCACGTCGGCGGGGTAACACTGCCTCCCTCGAACTGTACGTCCAAGCAGCTATAGAACGCCTCAGCCGAATCGGAGCGCTGCCAGGTGTTATAGATGATGTGCGGGCCGGTGCGCTTGGGCAGCGGGCAGTTCAGCTTGTAGGTCCCATCCGCCGAAAGCGGCGTGTTGCCCAAGGTGCAGAATGCCTCCAGGTCAGACCAGCGCAGCTCACTGCCAGGCTTCCAGGTTTCGCGCGTGACATAGAACTTCCACTCACGCGTGGCATGCGGTGCTGAGCCCTTGAACTCGAAGGTGTAGCGGCCCTTGGTATCGGGACGGATAGGCGTTGCCTGCCAGTCCGAGCGCTGAAGGTCCAGGCCGGTGTAAGTCGGGTTGTTGCCGCTGCAGAGCTTGCCATCCGGCACCACTGCCTGGTGATGGCCATCTGCATTGGCTTGGTTGACGCCTGCCCAGTCGTAGAACGCCTGCGCGCCGCCCACGGCCTTGGCCGCGGCGCAGGCCGGGTTGGTCGGATTCTCGGGATTGCCCTGATAGCACGCATAGACGCGGCTCATCGGCTTGACCATGGTGCCGTGGGCCTGGACAGCCCCGGTGGTGGCCAGCCCACCGAATGCGAGAGTGACTGCGAGTAGAGCGCGTGCACTTTGAGGTGACATTGAACTTCCAAAAGTTAGAGACGTTGGCTAAGCGCTCTTTCCCGAACGGTTGCTTCCTGCATCCAGGCCTTGCAGCCTTCAACGTGCGGTAAGAGCGCACGCAAGTCTCGCGATGCGCAGGAAAAGTCTGAATACAACAAATTGAGCTTTTCCTTTCATCCACATCACTTCTCGCCGCCAGAAGAGGATCTCAGCAGAGTTTCCCTTCATTTTAGAAAGAGAATGCCGACAACTCTTTCGAATTGCCGGCACTTTGCCGACTATGGCGATTCAACCAAGCCACATTTCGATCAGATGGGAACCGAGTCGATCACTTCGCGGCACCGCGCCGGTCCAGTGAGTTGCCGACGGCGGACCCCGTCCGTCGGATGCCCGCGGTAGTCACGGCATGACGGCCATACGCAACTGGACATCCAGCCATGCATTCATGCACTTACTGGATATGGATCCCCGTTTCCCAGAGCTGCCCCGGCGAATTGATCGATCTATTGGCATACCAGAACTTGCCTTCTTCATAGCCATCCAGGTTGAAGTATCGGAGCCACCCGACAATGGTCTGACCGGGTTGGCAGTCGTCCGTATACATGTTGTTTGTGATGCACAGGCCATCAGACCTGTACTCAGCATTGGTTGGAAGCGGCTGACCAAACAACGATGCCATCGGCGTACCGCCGTATCCGATTTCCCGAACCACGACGCGCAACTCCGGACCGCCGTGATTCCTCGATGTCACCAGCTGCCCCAGCGTCGTCATGTACTCCCAGCCACCGGCGTCTGTTGAACCAACCGCCAACACCGCCACCTGGGTAATCGGCGGTGCTGGTCCGCGCTCATCACCACGGGCCATCGCGTCCCATCCTTCCGCGCTGATCGTTCGACCTACTCCAATCGCTTGAAGTTGCACGGGCGGGAACTCGCGGACGGCCATTGCCGGATCATTTGCCAGTGCGGATGAAGACACGACTGCAAGGGCTGCAGTCATGATCAACTTATGCATTTCACGTTCCTGGTTTAGGCAGCGGATGCTGCGCGACGAGTCTGGGACACCGGGAAATTTGGTAGTGAGACCGCACGCTGAAATCACGTTAGAAGTTCTTCTACATCCGTCTCCGAAGCCTGTCCAATCGCAATCATCCTTGTCCAGACGTCATGAATTCACTCTCTGGCAGCAGCGACATACATCGACATTTTTTGGGAAGGTACAGCAGGGAGTTGCTTCCATCTCCCATTTTTTAGAAAAACGTCGATTGAGTAAGCCGGGCTAAGAGCTGAGAATTCGCGGTTGCAAGCCACTCCATTGCCGCGCCTGTACCGACAAACGTGGCCTCTCAGTGCTTGCTGGTGAAACGGCGCCAGATTCACTGAGCTTTCTGCGAGACAACCCAATGCGCCCTTGACCTTGCGCGGCCCAGATCAAGGCCCCAACCAACCCGAAGAGGTGACGCGAACCTCCCAGCCAACACTTCAGACGCTCTCACGCTCACAGGAACCCGTCCTGCATCTGGCATCGCACTGAAGTTGTTCTCAAATAGAGACCTCTTGACCCCGATCACGTTCGGCCCTGAGTCCATCACACCGGGCGCACCAGGAATGTTCGACCTGTCGGCTGTGGCGCCCGGCGGAGTAGTCGATGCAGCTGTGCCCTTCAAGGCACGACTTTTCCAGGCGCTACCAGAGGTGGGGGATGGAGAGATCAGCGCCACAGCACTGGTTACGTTGAGTTACGACTAACGCCCCATCACCGCCTCTGATGAGGCATGGCTTTGCCGCGTCCACGACTCCATGCCGCGAAGCGGTTCAATGCAGCACTTCGGACCTGATGATCGAACAGGCTGCGGCCAACACCGCAGCCAAAGCGATCAGCGGCGCTAGAGCGCGCTCATCGCCACGGGAAACGGCGCCTCCATCCTGCCTTGATTGCTCGCAGCACTCCGCTCTCCTGCACTTGCAGGGATGGAACCTCGAGGACGGCCCTGTGCGGATCATCTGCGAGTACGGATGATTCATTGGATCAGTAAGGAAATCGGAATCGCCAACGGCAGCTTCGGCCCCGCCTTGCGCTCACGCTCGCTCGCAAGAGCCCAGCTCCGGAACTGCCGGGCCGCCAAGGCAATGTCTGCCCGGCCAAGGGAGCCATCTCCCATGTGGGCCAGATTGGTGCTTGTCCCCAGCGGGACCGTCTACCGCAGTGATTTCGGCCGATTGCGCCATCGTTCCATCAGCTGAATGAATGCCCCCAAGAGGCATCCAACCTGACGGAAATAGAACGAATTCTATCGTCCGGATGCGGCCCAGATCCGATCATTCCCCCCGTTGATCATCGGCGGGAAACAGGGCCATCCGCGCTACGCCCCTTTTGCAGATCTCCAGCTCGAACGCGCCTTGCGCTGCACCCACGAGGCGTGCTCGAGCTGGAGCCCAGCTCTGATTCCGGCCATTCATCGGCAATACCAACATTCAACTCTTAAGGAAACAAGCAATATGAACAAGACGATTCTGAGCCTGGCACTGTCTGCCTCGGCCATGCTGGCTTCTGCTGGTGCAATGGCTGCTGATGGCTCCATCACCTTCACCGGCGAAGTCCTCGCGGCCGCTTGTCAGATCGAAGGTGGTGACAATCCGGGTACCCCCGGCGCGATCACTGTCGCCATGCCGAAGGTCGGCAAAGACGCCTTCGTCAATGGAGCCCCGATCGCCTCGCGCGACTTCACGCTGAAGCTGACCGGATCGACCGGCAACTGCCTGGCCGCAGGCCAGGTGTACACCGTCGATATTGAGGACAGCGATGTGACCACCGGCGGCAACATCAAGAATGCAGCAGTCACCACTCCGGCTGCTGGCGTGGAAGTGCAGCTGTCCCAGGCAGGTGCGCCCCTGGATCTCCGCCAACCGGATTCGATCAAGTTCCCGGCAACGACGACCGGCAACGAAGAGATCACTCTGGGGGCGGCTCTGATTGCGCCGAATGCATCACTGGTGACCGAAGGCCAGATCAACGCCGTTGCAAACTTCACGGTCACTCAGAACTGAGATGAACCCGACCACGCCCCAGCGGGCGTGGTCACTACTCTGCCGTTTCGCTTGAAGGACACCCAATGAATACTCCGACCATTCGAATCCTGCTGGCCTGCATCTTCTCGGCGCCGCTTCTGGCGAATGCCGGTGTTCAGGTGGGCACCACTCGTGTCATCTACCCGACTGACGCCCGCGAGGTCGCAGTCGAGCTCGTGAACCGCGGCGGTACGCCGAGCCTGGTTCAGACCTGGATCGATGCCGGCGACCCGAAGTCGCGTCCGGACAATATTGAGGGTGTTCCCTTCGTGGTGACCCCGCCGATCACGCGCATCGATGGCGGCATGGGTCAGTCCCTGCGCCTGTCCTACTTGGGCACCGATGCACCAAAGGACCGTGAGTCGCTGTACTGGATCAACGTCCTGGACATTCCCGCAACGCCGAAAAAGAGCGAAGAAAGCGCCACCGACAGCCAGATCAGCGCGAGCCTTCAGTTCGCAGTGCGTACCCGGCTGAAGGTCTTCCTTCGTCCGAAAGGCCTGAAGGGTTCGTCCAACGAAGCGGTCAAGGCCTTGTCTTGGCAGCCATCCACGCACGATGGCAAGGCCAGTGTGCTGGTGACCAACCCGACACCTTACTATGTCTCTGTTGCCTTCCTCACCATTCCAGGGATTGGTCGAGTGAACGCAGGTGCCTCCGTACCGCCGCTGGGTGCAATGCACATTGATCTGCCCTCGCCGCTGGGATCGAGCACTTCGTTCACCGTACGCAGCATCAACGACTATGGCGGCACGGTCGACACCATCGTGGCTCCCTAGAACTGCTTCCGAGCACGCGTCTCGGTCAAGCGGTACAGGCTGATCACGCCTAAACCTCAGGTACTCGGTGCCTGCGCGCCCTCGCGGCGCATCCCTACCCGGATAGATCGCCGCCCATCGCGCCTGAGTGCCGATGCGCTCCAACCAAGAGTCTTGCTCCCATGCGTATCCAATCGTACTCACCGAGCGTGCGCGCTCGGCCGGCACCGGCTGTCCTGAGCATTGCCATTGCTGGCGCCCTGCTCATCTCGTGGACGGCTAGTGCGGGGACCTCTGGGTCCCCTGAGCAGGTCAGCTTCAACCTGGCGTTCCTCGACGAATCGACCCGTCAGACGGTTGGTCGCTTCGAGCGCGGCGCCTCACTGCCTGCTGGTGAGTACGCGATCGATGTATTCGTGAACAAGACGAATACAGGCCGCCATCGTCTGCGTCTGATTGAAGGCGAGCACGAGGCAGAGCCATGCTTGCCACTGTCCTTGCTAGGTGAGCTTGGCATCAAGGCCGCCACGGCTGCCATTGAAGCGGGGCAAGAGCCGGATGGCTGTATCGACTTGAGCGTGCTGGTGGCCGGAGCCAAGGCCAGCCTCAACACCTCCTCTTTGCAGCTGAGGCTTTCCGTGCCGCAGGCGGCATTGGATCGTTCGCCGCGTGGCTATGTCGATCCGTCGCGCTGGGACGACGGCGTTACTGCAGGTACCTTCGCTTACTCGCTCAACAGCTATCGCCGCGAGACCCCCTCCAGCGGCAGCCAGCTCAGCACCTCTCTGCGGATGTCCTCGGGCCTGAGCCTGGGGGACTGGCGCTTCCGCCATGACGCCAACTACAACTGGCGTCAGGGCGAGGGCGGGCACCTGCAGACTATGGCCGCCTACGCCCGTCGTGACCTGACCAAGCTCAAGGCACGATTGACGGTGGGCCGCACAAACACCACTGGTGAGCTCTTCGACTCGCTTGCCTTCGATGGCGTGCAGATCAACAGCGACCCTCGAATGCTTCCCGACTCCATGAACGGCTTTGCGCCGGTCGTGCGCGGCGTGGCGCGCACCAATGCCAATGTAGTGATCCGTCAGTCCGGCTATGTCGTGTACGAAGCTACAGTAGCACCCGGTCCGTTTGAGATCACCGACCTCTACGCCAGCGGTTTCGCGGGCGACCTGGAAGTGACGGTGATGGAGAGCGACGGCAGCAGCAACCGCTTCGTCGTACCTTACGCCTCCGTGCCTAGGCTGCTTCGCCCCGGGCAGGCCCGCTACTCGGCGACGGCCGGTCAACTACGCAACATCGGCTACGGCGATGTCACCAGTCAGGTGCGCTTTGTAGAAGCCACTTATCAGCGCGGCCTGAACAACGTGGCCACTGGTTTCGGCGGCCTCCAGGCCACCGATGATGGCGACTATCTGTCGGCTATGGCCGGCACGGCACTGAACACCCGCTTGGGCGCGATCTCCGCCGATGTCACCTTCTCCTCAGCTCAGCTTCCAGGCGATGCGAACCGTCGTTCGGGCCATAGCATCCGAGCGACCTACAGCAGGAGCCTGCCTACGACGGGCACCAGCGTGGCGGTGGCCGCCTATCGCTACTCAAGTGAGGGCTACCTGTCACTTCGCGACGCGGCCGCGCTCTCAACTATGGACGATGACTTCTTCGGCCCGAGCATCGGCCGAGCGCCACAGCAACGCAAGAATGCCCTGCAGCTTAATGTCACCCAGACGCTCTCCAACGGCTATGGAACCATCTACGCCAGTGGCTCAAGCAATACGTACTGGAACCGCAGCGGCCGCGACACCACCTTCCAGTTCGGTTACTCCAATCGCATTGGCAGCGGCAATTACTCCATTACTGCCAGCCGTACGCGCGATGCTTTCGGCCGTGCCGACAACCAGATCAACTTCAGCTACTCCATCCCGTTGTGGCGCGAGTCGCGCGCCCCCCGTGTGGACCTGCGCTTTGATCGACGCGATAGTGGGAACAGCTGGAGTGCGGGCTTGGCCGGCAACACCGGCGACCGAAGCCAGTTCAACTACAACGCTTCGGTGTCCGATGGCGAAGCTCAGTCGGCCTCGTGGTCATTGGGTGGCGGCTACAACGCGCCCTATGCCAGCCTGTCGGCCAGCACCAGTCAGTCGGGTCAATCGAGTGCGCAGTCGTTCGGTATGTCCGGTGGCCTGGTGGTACACCGTGGCGGCGTGACACTTGCTCCGTCACTGTCTGAAACCATTGCCATTGTCGATGCGCAGGGTGCCGAGGGGGCTCGCGTGGGCACCTTTGGCAAGGTAGACAGCCGGGGCTACGCCGTGGTCAACAGTCTGCGGCCGTACCGCAAGAACACCATCACGATTGATCCAACCACCGCGACCGAGTTGATCGAGCTTGAAACCAACCGCCTAGATGCGGTTCCTCGTGCGGGTGCAGTGGCCTGGTTGAAATTCGAGGGCGGCGAGAATCGGATGCAATTGATCAGTGTTCGCGATGAATCCGGTGAAAAACTTCCATTCGGTGCAGAAGTGTTCGATGAAAGCGGCGCACTGGTTGGGCAGGTTGCTCAGGGAAGCTTGATCTACGTGAGCAATGCAATACCTGGCGCATCACTGATGGTGCAGTGGGGTGACAGTTCTAAGAGGTCTTGCGCCGTGACACTACGGCAACAGTCGGAACAGCCATCAACTAGATCTGACGCGATGAAGTGTGTCAAGTTTGCGAGATGAGCCCACAGGCGCTCGAAGCGAAGCCCTCCGAGGCCCAGGTCCTGGCAGCTTGGATGCACCTCCACTTCGGAGCATGGCTACGGACGTTCCCAGAATTGGGAATCGGAAACTTACATACGCGCATCTTTGCTATCGATCTATCAGTTGCGAACACACGCAAACAGGCCGGTCAAATAAATGAATTTCAATCCCATCAAGATTCTTGCCGCACTAGCAGTACTCTTCACGGTAGCACCTGCTTCATATGCGGCCGTGCGCGAGGACGTAGGATGCTCCGTCCCGGGCGTTTTCCCATCGCTTCCTGAAGTCGAGCCCGTTCTATCCTTCGGCTCCATTCGAATGGATCCGGATACAGCCATCCTCCCCGCTGGCGAACTGATCTCAGATTGGATAACCAAGGATTTCCAGATGAAATGCGGTCCGATGGCACTTGACATCAATTTTGTGCCGTGGTCCCGCGACAGCGTGTCCGTAGAGGTCGATGGTCAAACGTACACCGCGATGTCTGGGGCTGGCGGTCACGTTGGACTCATCGTCAGGATGACACTTCCTGACGGAAGGCAACTTCCCATGACTGATGCCCCTGTAGTTGACCAGATCACTCTTGCGGGAGGTATCTATGATTTCTCCATAGCCTATCGACTTGTGGCCATGGGCCAACCGACGCCCCTTCCAGAGATCGCATTCAGCGGAGGCATTGCCAGCACAGTCCGGCTAGCCACGGATCAAAGCGGTGGAGTTGGCTTCATTGTGAGATCCCGCAGTGTCGCAGGCGAAGTCATCTACCAGCCCGACGCCTGCGTTCCAGGGAACCTGCCATCCACTATTGACGTCGGCTCCTTCTCGAGCGCTGGAGCTCCTGGCGCTGGCAACGCTTGGCAGACAGAGAAGGAGTTCGGCTTCACACTGACATGCCCTGCAAACGTCAGTGCGTACGCTGTTTTCACCGATGCGGCCAACCATGGCAATTTGACTGACTCTTTGACGCTCACAGGCTCAGACATCCCCAGCGGTGTCGCTTTGAAGCTGTATTCAAATCAAGGTAGCGGAAGCCCCATATCCTTTGGCCCGGAAAGCGTTGTTCAAGACAATCCCGGACGCTTCAAACTATTGGATAGCGGTGCGAGCGGCGTTACGGATGAACCAGTCACCTTCAAGGCGAAGCTGATCCAGCAAATGGGCGATATTGGTAGCGGAACCATTGAAGCAGGAGCGTTGGTGACGCTCAGCTACGACTGATCTTCCATGGCGTCGTCTCCAAAGCAGAGAGTTCCATTGTGTCGGCAGGGAAGAATGATCTGCCAGGCTACTTGTCGGTGGATCAACGTTCGCGACGAAGCCCGCGCGAGCAGCCCTTCGATGCCGTGGGATTAGCTGACAGCGGCGCCCTGGTTGTCAGGGGAGCGCAGGGGAGCAGGAATAGTGACGCTGCGCCAGCTCTCCGGATCCGACAAATCTTACCACTGGCCACCAAACCTGACCTGCGTGTGGCAAGGAGAACAAAAATGAACTTTAGAGTGTGCCTTTGGCTGGCCGCCACTGTCTTTTCGGGCATGGCGGGCTCAAGCAGTGCATGGGCTGATAGTCGCGAAATCGATGGAGTCGATGCTGGCCCGAATAAATGTCAGTTCACAGGCGAGTTCTCCGAGCATCAATCGAAGCGTCCTGTTCCCTTCGGATCAATACGCATTCCAGCTGATCAGACGATCCTTCCGGCGGGAATGCCACTCAGCGATTGGCTTGACATAGACGTTGAGGTGGATTGTCGAGTACCGCATTCGGTCGACGTCGATGGGCACGCTAGCGGTGAACCGCTCGATGTGGTGGTTGATGGCGAGAGCTACATCGCTTCCTCAGTACCTGGTTCGCACGTGGGTTCAGTCGTTCGATTTGTCGCTCCCGATGGATCAACGATTTCGATGAATTTCGAGGGACGCATTGGGCGGGTCAGCTTCCCAGCTGGAACAAGCATGGTGAGGTTCCAGAGCCGTCTGGTGGGAATGGGAAGGCCAACGCCAATCGCAGAGGGCATCATTGACTTTGGGATAGCTAGATTCTTGATCAGCTTTCTGGACTTCTACGATGGCGATGGAAGCGTCGAAGTTCCCGGCTACTACTATGCAATACCCAAAGGTGAGGTCATCTTCAACGCGACCAGCTGCACGCCCGCCCTGATTCAGCAGTCTGTTCAGCTGGGCAGTTTTGCGACATCCGATCTACCCGGCATTGGAAACTCCTGGTCGAATTCGAAGGATTTCGGCCTCAGTCTTGATTGCCCTGCCAACGTTAACGCCTACGCGGTTTTTACCGATGCTGCCAACAGCGGAAATGTTACGGATTCGCTCACCCTCACCGGGACCGATGTTCCCAAGGGGGTCTCGCTCAAACTCTTCCATGATCAGGTAGCAACGCCAATCAGCTTTGGCCCTGAATCAGCAGCATCTGGTGCCATTGGTCAGTTCAAGCTACTCAACAGTGGAGCTGGTGGCGTATTCAATGTTCCATTCAGCGCCCGCCTGTTCCAGGAAGAAGATGAGATCGGGGACGGCGAGATCAACGCAGGCGCACTTGTCACCCTGAGCTACGACTAGATGCAGAAGTCCCTCTCTTTGAAGGAATGTACCGATCTGCCGCTCGACGCAAGTGGGGCAGCGTCAAGAGCGCCAAGCAAAGACTGAGGCGCCTACTCTGCCCTCCCTCCCCACCGGATCCAGAGAGCTGGCACCGATGCGGAAGACTCCAGGCAACGGGGGCTTTGAGGCACAGTGCTGGTCAGAGCACTAGCGGCCCGATTCTGTTCGCGCCTGACCATGCTGCACATGAAAGCTCCGGCCCACTGATGCTGCCAGGCTTGGCCGCAAATGCATGCGAACTATTTGGATGCACGACAGATCTGTTGACGATTTAGAAAGAATAGCTCGGGCGTGCAGGCGCTTCTGGGCGCGCGATGATCTGAAAGGAGCGTCATTTAATGGCAATGGAGCCGCAGGTTGAACAATCCGTAAGAATCACTGGCCGAGGAGCTATCTGAGAAGATCAATTTCCTCTATTCGGTCCAGCTGCTCTCACTCACCCGCAAGTTCGACTCACCGGAGTTGCAGCACCTCCTTTTCCATCTCAGGAGCAACGTTTGCAGCTCGGGGAAGCTGGCACTCGTGCCATTCCTTCGCCCGTTCAGTTCAGGCTTACCTCTGCCAAGAGGTAGAAATATCTTCTTGGTGGATGGGCGCATATGCCCTGCCCTCCTGATTTCATTGCGTCGGGTTTCGCATGTTGCGCCCTGCAAAGCGGCTGGTGTCGCGGTCAATCACTGTCAGGCGGTTCCATTGGAGAGGCGGCATCTCCCTTATCCTTCCCGGCCCACGGCATGCGTCGATTTGCTCAGGCGCTGACGCTCTATGCAAGCTGATTAAAGGAAGATATCCGACAGGAAATTTCGCAATAGTTCTATCGATCAAATGACGGGCACTCAGCCAACATGACCAGCTTGACGGAGGCATCCTGCCCCCTGCCGCTGATTCGCGCTGCAGGGTACAGCTGCTCCATCCCTTCAGACTCAGCAACAGCCATCTCGCATATGCCTTACATTGGAATGGGACTACACGTTGTGGTGGCATTGTGCTTTGCAGTGCATGCCATCCGTACCAACCAGAGCATGTACTGGCTGGTCATAATCCTCCCGTTCCCGCTACTTGGAAGTGCCGTGTACTGCTTGGCAATCTACCTTCCAGAGATCCTGCACTCGGGCGGTGCCCGCCAGGCAACCCGCGCAGTGACCGGACTGACCGATCCACATCGTAGCGTACGCGAAGCGCGCCTCCAGTTTGAGCGCAGCCCCACTCCCCATAACCGTTTGCACATGGCCTGCGTCCTTCTCGACGCAGGCCATGCCCAGGAGGCCCGCCCTCACCTGGAGGAAATTGCCAACGGGACGTTTGGCGATGACCCAGACATACTGCTCAGCTTGTCTCGCTCGAGACTTGAGACCGGGGATCCGATCTCTTCTTTAGAGGCATTGGCGAAGCTGTTCGAGGTACATCCGCACGCACGCCGAAAGCCTGAAGCATCGCTTCTGTATGCGCTGGCTATGGCAGCTTCTCAGTCGCCTGGCACGCGAACGGCGTTCACTCTAGCACTTGCCCTTTCAAATGATGCCGCGGCCCGCTGTCTCTATGGCGAATGGCTGCTGTTGCAGCCAAGCAACGACGATCACCTGCATGCGTACAGGCTGTTTGCCGACATCACCCAGGATGCTCAGCACTGGCCGCGGCATGCGCTCACGCACAACCGCGAGTGGATAGGGCGATCTGAAACTGCCCTGAAGGCAAGGCCGGAGCGGCAAACCGACCGCTGACGCCTTCAACCAGATTGCTGATGGTCCACCTTGGCAGTCAAGCCGCATTGTGCCTGCCGGTCGGAAGTGAGGATCGCCATCCTCTTGGTAAGTTTCTCACTTCATATCCAACACACCGGCGCTCCTTCGCCGCACCACATCCGGGCAGTACGCTTCGCTGACTCCAGCAGCGCCCAGTCACTCTCATGTCATCAGTTGTAGGTCACGCCGTCGCCGGCATCACTAGGTCACGCCGCCGCCGGCATCACAGCGTATCTGTGCTGCAACAGATGGGCTGATCGCCCCTCCCGCTGGGCGGTGGTCCCGTTCGTACTTCTGGCCATTCCTCCGGACATGGACTACTTGGCGATCCAGCTTTTCGCCTATTCTCCTGATCCGCGCTTTACACACAGCGCGGCCTTTGTCCTTGCCGCCGCCCTCCTCGTGACGGTGGCGACGCGCAGGAGCAGGACTGCCAACCTACCGGCGATCTGGCTCATAGGTGCAGGTCTGACTCACGGACTGCTCGATCTGCTGGTGGGTGCACACTCAGTCCCCCTGCTGTGGCCGTTCTCTGCAGAGCTGGAGCCTCCTTTCGGAGTGCTTCCAAGTGCTGGTGCCCTGAGGATTGGCAATCTCTACCTTTGGCGGAACCTGGTCATAGAGCTGGGGGTGCTGTTTCCAGTATTTGTCACGCTCGTGTCGATGCACCAAGGCCGTGCAAGCTATTGGACTATGTCGAAAGCACTATGCATCCTGCCCGCATGGGTGGTCCTGGTCATCTGGTGCACCAGCCTGCACAGGTAGATCCCAAGAACAAAGGCAGAAAAAAAGCGGCCCGAAGGCCGCTCTCTCTCTTTCAGAATTCCGCCCTACAGGCCATTGGCGCACCTGGATCTTCGCCGATGGTCTGAGATCGCCAGCTCCGAGCCTTGCAAATCTTCACGCGATCGCGGTTACGAGAGCCGAGCAGTCTCGACCTCTTCCTCCCGTCGATGAAACCTTTGCAAGGAGCGGCAATCAGTTCCACTGGACTCAGCTGACGACTGCGCCTCGAGAGCAAGTGCAGTCGAGGTGGCGGCAGACTCTACTTTCAGCCTGCTTTTGACTGGCTCGCGCCCTTGCGAGCGGTCTTCTTGGCCACCTTTTTGATCGCCTTCTTGGCTACCTTCCTAATGGGCGTCTTCTGACCGCTCTTCGCGGCCTTGCCGGACTTGGTAGCCACCTTCTTCAGCAGCTTGGTCGGAGTCTTCTTCGCGCTCGCCGCGGGGAAGCGCTCACCAGGATTGGCCGAACTCCAGGCCTTGCCTTCGGCCGACTTCAGCCAGGCGGAGAACGCCTTCGGCGTCAGCCCCCTGCCCGTCCAGGTCTCACCAGTGGGCAGGCGGTACTTCGGGGCGACCTTGCCAAGCTTGCGGGCCTTTGAAGGAGCCGTTGCGACCTTGGAGGCTTCAACCTGCGCTACCTCGGTGGCATCTCCGATGAGCTTGGCCACCTGCCGGCGCTGTGCCGCGGTCAGCACCTTCGCGTACTTCTGCAGTACTGCCAGGGCCTTGGGCACCTCGCCGTCGCGCTTCTCAACCAACTTCTTCTGAGCTTCCAGCAGCTTGATTTCCGCGTCCAGCGATTTGAGGGTGTTCAGAGCCATGGGGTTCACATCCACATACAGGGATGTCAAGGGTATAGCTGATCGGCACGGCACACCACCGCGACCGGACCAAGACGCTGTCTCCTGACCATTCACGTCTCTCAAGGGCCCCGGCAACTGAAGGACCAAAATTTCGAAACGCACTCCGGGTAACGCGCGTCAGCTGATTGCTCCGCGACAGCCCAATCTCCATGCATGCCGCCTTCGCGCTTCACATGACCTGCAGCAACGCTGATGCAATTCGGCAGCGGCCAGAACTCAAGAACTTTCATTGGATAACACCAGAGCGGCGAATACGCTACTACCTAATTTCAGCAAACCGCAGGCCAGTTACATGCTTAATCTAGCAATCATGCCCTTCCGACGCTATGCGTCCTTCGCCGGCCGCTCGTCTCGAGGTGAGTACTGGTCCTTCATTCTCCTCCAGATCGTCGTTAGTTCGCTATTCTTCGCAGCGGCATGGTACATCGCCCATCACGGGTGGCCGTACAAGACCGGCGGGGCAAGGAATGCGGACGCCCTTGTATACGGTTGGTTTGCATACATGTGCCTGAGCGCGCTTCCCTACTACGCGGTCACCGCCCGCAGGTTTCATGACCTTGGCGAGAGTGGCCTGATGACTCTAATTCTTCTCGTACCCATGATTGGACCTGGTTATGTGCTTCTGAACATGACGCGACCAGGAGAGATCAGCGAGAATCGATACGGCAAGGCACCCGAACGGTGAGCATGAGTATCGGCACAAGGGCCGACGCCTGATCAAATTTTCTCATCATCCACCGATGAGGTTGAAAGCTCCACACAAAACAACGAGCCCCGCCACAATGTGGCGGGGCTCGTTGGTCTTTTCCACCTCTCCTATTCCCATATCTACACAGCCAGAGGATTGCATCTCCTTCTATCCTTCGCGGTTCAAGGAGCTTCTTACTGTGCAGAGGGAAGATCGGAAAGCTCCCCGTTCCAATCGTTGAACTGAGTACCATGGGTGTAGTTCAGAAGAAATTCCTGAACGTCAATCAACGTATTTATCTCGCCGAGAGTCGACTCCAGGTCATCTATGACGATCTCGAATCTAGCCGAGAACCCTGACATCCGCTTAGCGAATGAGGGCCTTCCGATATCTCGATCGCCTCTTCCAGCACGCCCTCCATGTCGCTGAGAAAAAGCCTTAGTACAGCGCCTTCATCGCCATGGATAATAAGTTGATCATCGTCCCTCTCAATATCCACCACGCAGTCGGACAGGATGATCTCTGCTGATTCGATAGACGCTGGATGAGTAACAGGATTGAAGCACACGTGGCTTTCGGCCATGACTTTCTCCATTTGGTGACGGGAGGCTCGCCAGACCAGCGAGCCAAGCGACGAACCCCAATTGAGGGCTAGATGGTGTCGACATCAAGTTACGTTGAAGGCCCGTCGAATCCGCAACCTCAAGCCGGATCACGTAGCACCCTGGAAACTCGAATGCGGACCAATCAAACCCAGCGCCTCGCCCAAGCTCTCCACGAACCCTGCCCCCGAGCCTTTGTAGCCACCTCCGCAGCGCGCAGTTAAGCCATTTGGCGGAATGGCTCAAGCGGCCAAGTTCGATGGAGATGTGGTTGGAGTACTCACCGTCACAGTCGATGGTGAGCTATGGTCGGAATTGACCCGTCGTACCACAAGCGCGGCATCGACTCTGAAGCCCTGAAGCTGGCAAAGCCGATCGCGATCTCCAGATCGATTTCGTCCGTGACCGCAAGCGCGCGCATTGATGGTGCCAGCAATCGTTTGCTTGCAAGGTTTGGGGCACGCGAACTAAGCAGAACCGACTCCGAAATCATCTATCAGGTCGACTTTGGCTCTGACGGGCAGACAGACTAAGCCCCTGATCGGCGGAGCGTCTAGGAATGCTAGACGCCCGCCGTGCTTCCCTGCGTCTACTGAAACGAAAGCAACGGACGTTTCGACAACTTTGCGAGCAGGTGCTTCGATCCCCGAGTGAGCGCCACCAAGTTGCCAGACACTTAGAAGTGGTAGTTCAGCTGCAGCGTAACGCCGCTGTAGTCGCTGTGGAAGTTGCGACGAGCCGCACCCGGGTAGTTGGGATCCTCCAGGGTGACCGGGCTGGAACCGAGGTGGGTATAGCGATACTCCACGCCGCCAGAGAGGCGCTCGCTGAAGCGATACAGCATGCCTGCACCGATGTTGGCGCCGGTGGAGATGTGCGAGGCGCGGTTTTCGAACTCGGCAACACGGCAACCGTTGGTCTGTTCGACCAGGGACTTGTCGCAGCCCAGAGTGATTCCTGGCGAGCCACCGTCACGCCGGCGCTGACGTAAGGCAGCCACTTGCCAGCGGCATAACCCAGCTTTGCGTTGACCATACCCGAGTGCGTCACCGCGTCCTTGCCGTAGTACGGGCTGTACTGGTTGTTCACACGATCTTTCCATTCGCGATCGATGCCGCCGATGGTGAGACCACCTTCAATGCCTGCCACGACATTGTTGTCGAACTGCCAGATGCGGCCAGCCTGCAGTCCACCAGAGAAGCCGCGGATGCTCTCCTTGGAAGCATCGGCGTTGCTGAGGTCCTTGCTGTGGCCTTCGCCATGAGTGGCCTGTGCGCCCACATAGATGCCTCCCCAGTTCACCGGAGCGGCGGAGACGGTACCCGTCAGCAGCAGAGCTGCGGCGGTGATGATCACTGCTTTCATTGTGGCGTCCTACGTATGGAGATTAAGGGGGCGTAGGAGACCCGATGCGGCGCCCCTGAGACATAGAAGAAGTTCCAAAGTCGAAACGACGCCATCCATGTGCGGGGGTACCGAGAAGCGGCTTGCCCGGGGCTGCATGCCCAGACTCCACAGGCCAATCGGCCATCACTGGCCCCGAATCGACTGCAGGGATAGCAGCCCGAAGGAGGCGAAAGGCCTTGCGATGTCGGCCCGTCGCTTTTCCTGCTTCAGCGCCCCGAGACGTGGATGCGGGTCAGGACAGAACCTGTGGCCCACCCAGATCCAGGGCCAAGCCCAAGGCCGGGTCCGACGCAAATTGGTAGGCAAGAGCACTCATCGCCAGCCACGGGCCACAGAGAGTCCCGTCGCCCAAGCCTGAAAACTGAACACCAAATGAATTCACATCCATCTTTGTTGCTTTTTAATTCTATTTGAATTAGGTGCCGGTTGCCATTTTGGCACCACTCCGCTATAGTTCGCCCACCAGAGCAGGAGACAAGACATGAAGTAGGCACCATCAGTCCACACAAACGCCGAGCACCAACCAAGCCATCGGCTTGGTCAGCTACGGCCAATACGAAATGAATATAGGAGTCACCTATGCATGCGACCAGTAATGACCGGGCAAGAATTACGACCCGAGTCACCGCTTATGCGCAGCAAGCAATTGAACAGGCAGCTGAGATGACGGCAACAACGACGAACCAGTTCGTCGCCCAAGCCGCGCTGCGGGAAGCGGAGAGAATCATCGAAGAGCATTCGATCATTCGACTAAGCCAGAACGACATGCAGAAATTTCTGGATGCGCTCGACAACCCGAAGCCGGTCCCCGATCGTCTCGCTGTCTCCCTGAAACAACATACGGAGAATAGACAGCATGACACTAGAAGTAGAAGTAGTACCGTTCGCTGGACACCTAAGCCGCTCTGATTTCGACTGCGGCAACAAGGAATTGAACGATTGGCTGCATAAAACGGCGAGCCAGCACCAGAAGCGCGGCGTCAGCCGCACGTTCCTGGCAGTTCCAAAGAAGGGAACCTTGGACGCTTGGCACCAGGAAGGATTTGAGGACATTGACGACACCACCGTCCTTGGCTTCTTCAGCCTGTCCTCGGCCCAGGTAATGAACAGCGAGCTGCCTCCCGCTGGCTCAAAGCTACCCCGCAATGTCCCTGTGGTACGCATGGGCCGCTTGGCGGTTCATACGCGACTCAAGGGTCGCGGCTTCGGCACGATGCTTCTCATGGAAGCAATCACTCGAGCAGCACAAGTGAGCGAGGTCATTGGTGTCACGGGGATGTTCGTGGACGCCAAGGAAGATGCCGCCCCCTTCTACGAGAAGTTCGGGTTCCAGAGAGCAGAGTCCAATCCGCTCAAGCTATGGCTGCCCATGAAAGGCTTCGATGAGCTGCTGAGCAGCTAAAAGCTCAACACAGCTCCACGCCAGAAATCCTCTAGCTCCCGCCGGCTAGAGGATTCTTGTGCCTGCGCAATCGCCCAAGTGCACTGACCTTAAAGCTACTTGCTGCACAACAGTGGCCGAGATTGCGTCGGCTAGCTCGTTCTCAGCCTTGGTTGCTCTCTGTGGCCCCATCCCCTGCCTTCTCAGGGATGACACCAATCCGCTTTGCCTTGATCTGACCTGAGAGCATTGCGCTGAAAGCCATGTAGGTCACAGTGGCCAATGCTCCGAGCCAGGCATCAATGGACACGCACCAGAGCAGCCAGGCGACATGGAAGGCCCAGAAGATGATCGGGGACAGGATCCCGATGGCTTTACGGAGCTTGATCCGACTGACCACCACGTTGTTCTGGAAATGCGGCAGCGGTAGCCGACCGTTCTTCAGGCTCAGATAAGCCCTGATCGTCACCGGGATGATGAAGAAGACCAGTGCCAGGTTGTAGATGACAATTCCCATGATGTGTTGCTCCTTTGTTGAAATGACTTGAAGAGCCACCCGCTCGGCAATGACCCGGGACTCATGCTGTTGGTCCTGTTGGGGACTCAGGCAGGGCAACAGCCAGAACAGGCAACGGAGCTCGCCTAGATGCCGCGCTACACCCAACGCCCTCATCCCAACTCGTGAATGCCCGGCCCCGGACTCGAAACGAGGTGAAATGGGGCCGCCTGATCAGGGGATGCCCCTTCTCAGATCGCATACTTACGTTTATCGTAAATGAATTCAAGCCGTGTTGCTGGCATCGTCGACAGCTACCGACAGCCGGCCGCACATGCCTTCCGCCTCCATCCAGCCCAGTACTCGTCAGCGATTCGGCAAGCGCCTGCAAACTGCACGCAAAGCCATGGGCCTGACCCAGCAACAGCTAGGGATGGAGATCGGCCTGGAGATAGACGTGGCTGCTACACGCATCAATCGCTATGAGCGGGGCGTCCACGATCCCGATAGCGATACAGCCCAGAAGCTCGCCAAGCACCTTGGTATGCCACTGGCGTACTTCTATTCCGACAACGAGGCCCTTGCCGAGGCAATCCTGACCTTCGCAAAATTGCCACCAGCGCAGCAGCAGGAAGCGCTGAGAGCTCTTAGATCGCTTTCGGATAAGCAATCCCCCAAGAGATAAGAATTGCCGATTTGTTATTTTATTGTTAATCCCACTCGGAGTGGGCGCCGCGCCGCTGCGAAACCCTCAGGCCCGTGACTGCAGATGCGCTCCCAGAAGGGCAAGGAACGACTGAAGCCAAAGCGCGTGCCTCACATGAATCCCCGGAACACGCCGCCAGACGCTTTCTCTATCCAAGTGCAATAGCCGCAACTCCCCTCAGGTTCGATTGCGAAACTGCGTCTCGCAAACCCCAAGCCAGGTCCTCTTTGGGCAAGGGGGAATGAAGGCCAAGTCACAATTCGGCTTTCTGGTGCCGGATATAGGTAACCCCTATCCGAGGTAGCTATGCGACATATCTCCAATGCCCACTTCTACCAAGCCGAAGTCACCCAGGTTGATCGTTGGGATCACGGACCACTTGAGCTGGTCTTCGTGGGCGAGCCCACAGAGGGACGGCTTGAGCAGACTGCCCATATCCACGAGTGGAACTCGACACAGCGGGCCGGATTCCTCCGTTCCGACAGGGCGATGGATGGTCTCAAGGCATCGATTCCATGCCTCGAGGATCGCCGCAACCCCAACATGATCCTGGTACCAACGTGCGGCGGGACCTCGGAACTGGATGTAATGCTCGCCGGATTGCTTCCGGATGCGCTGCTGCAGCAACACAATCTGGAGCGCCGCCGAACGGTCATGAACCTGATCTTCGGTCACCGCTCGCTGGATGCAGGGTATGGGTCGCGTGCACGTGCCGCCTTCTCTCAGCATGTGTGGTCGGTTCTATCGCCACGTGCCCGACTTGGAGCGAACGCCTTCGCAGCGAACTCGCCCCTCCGCCTACTTGCCGGGGACACCAGGTACTGGGCGCACCGCATCTATCGTCTTGCGCTGGATCGACGCGATGCCTTCTTTGAGCCGACAGATCATGAAGAAGAATCATGGAAGCCGGTAGATATGCTGCGCGAGCGAATCCTTGCCCAGCTCCCCGAAGAAGAACGGCCCAAGTTCAAGGTGGATCGCCCGCTGCAGGGCGGAGACATTTGGAATGTCTTCGACAGTGATGAACGAGAGGACGTTCTTCGGTGCGCAGTAGATGGTGATGGCGTCATGGAATCACTTGACCCACTGATCGAGCTCCTTCACTCGCACCGCGTCCACGAGGACTTTTCAGATGCAAATTCTTGGATCAAGGAGGATTTCGAGCGAAGCTTCTACTCGAAGCGCGCGAAACTCAAGGTCGATCTCGTAGAAACAATCGATGATGCGCCGGCCTACGATCTTGCGGAGAACGAACCGTATGAGCAGGTTCTGTTCCGAGACGTGATCGCCATGCTCGATCAGAAGGAGCGACGGCTCGTCCTGGCGCTCCGCATGGGAAAGAACGCATCGACAATTGCGCGAGAGTCTGGCCTTCGCGGCCACGCCTCTGTCTCCAGACGAATCAGTGCGCTCAAAGCGAAGCTAGCTCATGTTTTGAAGTGATCAGGCCTATTGATCGCTACAGAGTTGCGCGGTATCCAGGACACATATTGATGAAGAGCTCAGCGGGCTGGACGTTCCAGCCCCGCCTGAAGCTCACTGGCGAGCCCGCCACGCTCCGTCCTCTCTGATCTCCACGCCGAGTTGGTAGGCCAGGTCCTGGTATATGGACTGAAGCAGAGTGCCCCCGTTCAACTGCTTCGCCCATTCGTCGACGACTGTGGTGAGCGCCCCGGCCAGAGCACCCTGAAGCTTCAGCACACTATCGCACTCAGAGAGCTTTTCCTGCCAACGCCCGGCAATGGCCGCCCTCTCAAAATCACGGCCAAGGTCGTGCAGCATTGACACATGAAGCGTCTTGCAAACGCTCGTACCCACCAGTGCAAAAGGACGGTGCTGGAAGTTGTGCTCTGTCTCTCTCCGGACGGATCCAATCACATGGGCAAGCCAACCATCGGCAATGGGCGAATCCATACTGATCGTGGATCCAGTCCTCACGTAAGCACCCTGCCGAAAGCTATCAAAATCCGACTGAAAGTCCATCAGCACCATCGGCGCGGCAGCTTCGTCAAGCGGAGGAGGCGCCATTGGATTCCTCGTGTTTCGCGAGAGAGCCCAGTGCCTGAGTGTCATGCCTGCCGATATCTTCTTATGCCACAGGTGGATCTCATCAAGGCTGGCCTCGCCCAGACTGATTCTGTTCTCCACGGTACCAAAGAGCTCGTTGCTGTCAGCGTCTGCCTTGACCCTGAACTCTCTCATCTTCGCAATCGCGCTCGGGGAACCCATCTCGAGCCTCTTGTGATGAAGATCGTGCGCGACAATCATCCACTTTGGTATCACGTGTTCCTGCGTTTCCTTTGTGGGGACAACCCCAGTGAAGAGGCAGCAATCAGCAAAGTCGCCTCTTTCGAGGGTCTTGCGATCCAGGTAGATATCCATTCGCTCTCTCTCTCCTTGCAGGCCTTGGGATGGGCAGTGCGCCTATCCTCACAGGAATGGCTCTACGGCGTAACCCGGACAAGCAGGCAAAGGCCGCTAGGGCAGTAGCCTGGATGGCCAGCCATCCTGGACTGGATCTCGAGATATCTCTATATGCGCCGGGCAGCACGCAACGTTAACTTTCCGGATCGAAATCAGGAGAGCCATAGTTGTGGGCACCTGAGCTCGTGCCCAGCCTTCAATGAGACATCATCCATGCATCAGCCGATCCTCAATGTCGCATCAATCCCACTCAGCAGCACCGAAACTGAGGCCATTGAGGATACGCTACCTACTGCACTAAGGGCGTTGCTGATCCGGAGAGGGCGATCTACCTTCAGGAATGGACGAATTCAGCTGTGCCATCCTCATGATCTCGCGATGGTGATGGAGCAGATCCTGGCGTACGACGTGGATCTTGCTCCTTCTGAAACGCATGCCTATGCCTACTCCGCGTTCGGCACCATCTACTTCGTCCATGACGTGCATGGCGCAGGTCAAATCGACCTCTTGACCGGTGCGATCTCCTGCACGCGATTGACGGAGAGGCAAGCCTCGTCAAGAGATATCAGCCAGAATGCGACATCGCCGTTTCGGCTCGCCGACGACGCACTGGACCTGATCGACCATGAAGGTCGGCCATTGTTCGACGCCGCGCTTCTGAAGCATGGCCCGTTGTCTGCCGGACAGTGCTATGGGTTTTTCCCAGCACTTGGATTGGGCGGTATTTCCCATGCAGACTCCTTGCAGGTAGTGAACGCGGCAGTTCACTTTTCAATACTCGCCCAACTCGTCGAGTTCCAGCTGGTCCGCGAAGGCTCAAATGGCGAACTGTGCCCGGTACCGCGGCGGCCTTCGCTACCGTCACTGCAGCAGATCGCTACACGACTGTCCCCGGAATGCCCTTTCCAGCTAGTTCTGTATGCGGACATTGCTGATGAAGTACCTGAGGGCTCGATCTATCACTGCAAGCAACAGGCTGCCGACGAGCTGAATCAACTGGTGCTACTGGCCGATGGCGACCTGGTGCTCGACACGCTTGACCTGGACGACCCGCTGGCTCCATGGCGGAACGGCACCATTGGCGAGCACGTCTGGTTCATCCTCGTTCGCGGCAATGTAACGGTAGCCCGGCACGTTCACAGCCTGGAGACCGACGGCGCATGTGGACTAATTGTCTCGGGTGATCTAACGACTACCAATGCCATAGTCGGCGGGCAGGAAATCAGAGTCGACGGAGACCTCCGCGTCCACGAATTGTTCTGGGGGGACTACAACCACGGATGCCTGCACGTTGGCGGAAGCACCGAAGCCGCGCTACTCATCCAGACCGACTATTCCGCGGAGTTTGGCGGGCCAATTCAGTGCCTGCGCAGGATCGATGATGTCGAAGCTATGGATGGGGATGAGTTGGCGCAGCTCATCGAGCCCGACTGCCTGATCAGAGAGGATTCTCATCCAGACAGTATTTGGTCGCTGAGTGCGGAAGCAATGCTCGAAAGGTTGCAATTTGGTAAATGTGTCATCCGGAGGGGCGGCCTGTCGGCGGCCGCCCCCCTGCTGTGCACACTCAACTTGTTTGGCAATGCGAATGTCAGCCCAGAGAACTTCCTGCGAGTCTGTGGCGGGGACATGCTTCCAATCGACACTTGTTGCTATGACTTCAGCCGGTGCGGCATTTCACTTCAGGTGCAAGCGGACATCGAACATTCGGAATGCCCCATCTACATTGTGCAGATGGAAGATCTATCACGAAGGATTGGGGCACGCCTCGTAATGGAGCGCGCTGAGACAACCGTCAGCGTGATTGATCGTATCGCGGGCCGCCGCCCTGAGAAGGGCTGGGGCCTCTGGAAGTACGTTTGCAGCGATATGAGCGAAGAAGAGGCGGAATGGAGTCAGGTAGAGGCCATTGACATCCAGCCACCCTACGTTGCGTTGATCCTTGAAGGCTGGAGATTGCTCCTGGAAGGAGCATCCAGCCGCTATTGGACTGCGCAGATCATTTCCCCGAAGGATATCCGCAATCTCCTCGCGCTGGCGATCTGCGAGCCCTATAACAACTACGATGATGAGGATCGATGCGGACTCTGGCTCGGCCGAGTCCACGCTGCATTTCGCCAGCAGAATGGTGACCCTGCTAATGAGGAGCCGATACTTCGTCTTTCTCGGGAGCGGAATCAGCCCGATGGATCCAGCGTCATCGAAAGCTACTACTACGACGTTGAGACGTGCATGGATGGCCAAGAACGCGTTCATATCCGACACAAGGCGGACCAAGAGACAGACGACTCTCCCATCCTGATCGATACCTTGGGCGGGCCCGAACTGGCGGAGGCCTTGCGGATGTTCAAGCGGGGTGCGCGGGACATGCGCCGCACCAATGCTGCTCTGCTGGAAGGCGAGGCTCCCTTCTTCGCGGATGACGATGCGTTCGCGATGGACCATTGGAGACAGCAGGGCTACTTGACCACTTAGACTCGGCACCGCTGACCTCTGCCGGCCATTCGTCGATCATTCCGGGTGGGACCACCCCTCACCTGGATTGATCCTTGTCCTTGCCGATCCGCACAAATCGCAGCCATGGAGGCCTGCTTACGGCAGACATATTGCTGAGAATCAATCTCCGTCTCCGGTGAGCGGGGTCCTCATTGCGCATCCAAGCACTTCGCGCCCCATCGTGCGTTTACTTTGGGCTCCGTCCAAACTCAATGATCAGAGCGATGAAGAGCGTCGATGCCTCGGTCAATCTGCATCTCCAATCTAGAGTTCCCTGCCTCGCTCATCCCCCCCATCCGTCACTCCATCCACTGATATTCATCATCTGCTCGGGCGGATCAACGACGTGAATAATTTCGCAATAGTTCTATCGCGCCCAAGGGCCTAGACCGGCCACCATGCCTGCCCGGCCGGAGGATCTCCGCCCTTGGATCTGCCATGTACAAGCTCTTGATTTCGCTCGCGGCCGCCGTGCTACTAGTGCCAGCCTCTCGCGGCTACGCTGCACCAGTACATGCCACACCTCAGCGCGCCTCGCCCTCCGATCTTCTCGCTGGGCTCCACGAAGCACCGACTCGTCGCCCTCAGAGCGGAGCTACCGCCGAGCAACGCCTCAAGTCGCGCCCTGCCGTTCCTGCTGCTCCCTGGCAGGCAGGGCCGCTTACCCTGCTGCTGGCAGCCGAAGTCACGCTTCTGATCCCGAAGGGCTACTCTTACCTGCCCCCTGTCGACGCCGCACAGCTGGCAGGGCTGCCATTCCACCAGGGGATGCCAGGACTGATCCGGCACGAGGCTGCAAGCACCCAAGCGGCTGTATGGTGGCCAGAGGTCGGCTACTACCCGCCACATGCCCTGCATGTAGATCCGGTCGCCACACTTGAGGCGCTGCAACCTGCCAGGCTCAGAACCCTTATCCCAATGGATATGGATGCCAATGAAGGGGCACAGTTCTTCGCCCGCCCGGTTTGGCTGATTCCGCCCACCTTCAATCCGGCGTTGCATACATTCCGATGGGCCTACACCCTGCCACGGAGCGCAGCCGCGGATATCACCCTGTTGCGTCTTGGAGGCACCCGTGCAATTGGCTTCCATGCATTCGCTCCCAAGCAGGAGACACAACGCACGCTGCAGCGGCTGAACGAGCTGGCAGAAGGCGTCGAATTTGCAATCGGCCATCGCTATCTGGATGCCACTTCCCGAGCTCCAGTGGCCCAGGTGCCGATCACGCAGTGGATTGCAGGTGATCCGTTACTCGTCATGCAACAACAGGCAGCACAGGAAGGACGGCGCACTCAGAGGGCGTCCAACAATGGAAGCCTGGGCAGCCGGCAGGCGATAGCGGCTTCACTCCTGATCTTTGCCATCATCGCCCTGATGGCTATCGCCCGCCAAGGACAGAGAGGTGCAAGTAGCAAAGCTGGTGCCGCAAGGGCAGATCCAGCAAATCAGTAGCCCAGCCACCGATTGCTCTCCAGTTTCGACTATTTTCGAATCAATCAATGCGCCAAGAGCTTCCCTGCCCATCAAGTGAGAAGCCGTTTGCACTTTCACTTTAATGGCTAGGCACTGATCACGCGACTTTCTGAAATTTAGAGCACCCGCATCACAGTTGCGGCTCAGTCAGACATAAAGCAGTGACACTGCCAAGCCCCCAAGCCACCGTTTCGGTTTGACGCTCCCAATTAAGGAGTGTAGAAAATTCGGACGATCCGATACACGAGGTTTCATCGATGAAGATCAGAAATGGAGTTTCAGTTCTTTGCGCACTCGTCGCAGCATCGCTTTCCGCAGGAGTGGTCGCAAGTCAGGCGCCCTACCAAGACCGCCCTATGGCATCAGCAGATGGGAAGAGGTGGATAGAGCGAACGGCCCAGCTATCTGACTTCAATGGAGGCCAAGTGGCTGTCCGAATCAGATTCCTCCAAGACGGCAAGGGGGACTCGTGTATCGCTTCGATGATCAGACTGAGGCTACAAAGCTCTATCATCAAGCAGCCTGTGAGGCGACACATGCCAAAGCTAGACGCGGCGAAACTGTTGTTTCTGGCGAGGCAGTGGCAGGTTGGTCATGCGAGGGCGGTTCTGACGCGGACCCATCTGCGCAGGGGCTGGTACAACCGATGGTTGGCTACTACGTTTTTGCGTTGGCCCCTAGCGGCAGCGCCCCCATAGGAGTGAACTTCAACTCCGTAGGGACTGCCCGGTACCAAAGCTCCATTGCCGGACAATCCAATGCAACTCTCTCAATCGACAACGGCCGCTGCATGACGTCAGCTAGTGACAACTACACAGGACCATTTACGGGCACCTACACCCTTCAAGTGGTCTGCATAGGTGTTAGACCAGGTCTCATCAACACCGCAATGTCAGCATGCATCCCACGACTATGCTCGACAGACAACGGCGCCATTGACGTCATCTAGTCTTTGGGATCGAGCACCTCATCCTGGCGAGCGCAGGCCGCCATTGCCTAGAAGATGGTCCCGATGAACGTCGATTAGCGCCCCCAGACCGCCAAAGCAACGTGCCGCCCGGCGGCCGTTGCCCGCAACTGGGCTTAGATCATATCGAGCTGTGCAAGGAAGTCCTCACTATCAGTTTTGCCAGCCGCCACCAGCAGCGACCCCAGGGCACTCACTCGCTCCCAACGCTCCGTAGCAATGGCTGGCGCCCAGTCTGCCGCGGAAAACCTCCGTTTGTTGTATGGATCGCATGCCACAGCGGCATTTGCGCTGATCCGCCAGCCAGACCATGGCCCCATGCCGCATTGTTCCGCTGCCGCCCGCCTCCGCAGCGCCGTTCACGGCGCAACTGCAGATCTGATTGATCGAGAGCAGCTTGCCGAACTTATGGTGCTAGCCATCATTGCCGGTGAGCACTTGCTCGTAATCGGCCCACCGGGCATAGGCAAGAGCGCCATCGTACGTCGCGTCGCAAAACTCCGTAGCGGGACGCCCGAGTTCTATTTGAAGGGATCAAGCACAGTCGGTGCTCACTAGCGCTGATTTCACATTGGTTATCTCCAACCTCATCCCTGAAGCACGCGCATGCGGAATCGCGAAGGATCTCTGCGATGCGCCCTTCCTTCATCACCAGGACCGCTGCCTCCATACGATCGATCTTCAGGATTTCACGCCGGATCAACGGTGGAGCTGATGACTCCGGCCAACGCCCGGCCATCCGGCCAGTCCGCCATGTTCACTAGGACACACCCCAGATCGTCATGCCTCAAGCCTTCTGAATCGACACTTTGGCGGGCCAGGTCGCAATAGGCCCCTGCGGCTCTGAAAGAGATCCAGCTTTCCAGTCATCTGGATGCGCCATGTCGTCAGAAGACAGCAAAAAAAAGGGAAGATCCAAGCGCGCCTAGCACGCGCCAACCCTAGACCAGCTCAGCCTAGGGAATACAAGCTGGCGCACCCATAGTCGGTGCGCACACCGATAGCATCTGTTCCTACCCATGCAGTGTTGAAACGCTTGACCACAGGCTCAATGCCGATGCGATGTAGCGGCTGCGACCGCCATCAATAAGATCATGCAGGTGATGCACTGCTAACGTCTTGAGGAAGTGAAGTTCTTCGGAAAGAGCCCGTCCTTGAGCGAAGAAGTCGTCCAGCGCGCTATCCACAAGAGCTATCGACTCCTGGGTATAGTCAAGGCGCACCGGGTTGATACGCCCCCCCCTCTTCCTGAAAGGAAGCGATCAACGCCTCCGCCTGCAGCGCCATCACATGCTCATACATGGGCGGCGTTTTCCTGCGTTTCATAGAGACAGGCTCATGGCTTAGTGCTCCTTGTGAATCGCTGATCCATAAATTGAAGGGCGGCACCGTGAGGAGCCGAGCCGGCACGATAGATTGGTAGCACCGATCGATCTATGGACATCTGTCTAGTTTTTACCCCCCGAGATCCACCTGCACCGCCCTCCAGCCTCGCGCGCAGCCCCAACCTGACGGGGATGAGACACGCATGTCACAGCACGCCCGCTCCCACTTGAGAGCTGCCTAGAAGGGCAGCTCTCCCTCCGGCAAGTCTGGCCCTTCCAGCGCCGTAGCCATTCGCTCGAAATGACCAGCTCCGCGGATCAGCCGATCAACTGTGCGCCGACGTCTGGCACGTGCTTGCCAGTCACCATCTCCGGCAGCCTCCAGCGCGTTGATGCGTCCCCATAGCTCCGCGGCTCTGGCCCTCGCCCAATCTGCTTTCTGCTCAGCTATCGTTTTTTTTCATACATGGCCTCGTTGTTGATGTTGCAAGCACTCCCAAGACGCTGGGCTGACCGAACCGCATGACTGAGCCTTCGGCGACAGCCTGGATGTCCGGGAGAGTTGTTGTTGTTGAACCTTCTTCACCCTTGGTTTTCGTCGGCGGCGCCGGCCTTGTCCGGGATGACACCGATCTGCTTGGCCTTGATCTGGCCAGAGAGCATTGCGCTGCAGACCATGTAGGCAGCCGTCGCCAGGACGCCAAGCCAAGCGTCGATGGACAGGTTCCACATCAGCCAACCCAGGTGGAACACCCAGAAGATGATCGGTGAGAGGATCCCGATCGCCTTCTGCAGCTTGATACGGTTGACCACGATGTTGTTCTGGAAGTGTGGCAAGGGCAGGTGGTCATTCTTCAGGCTCAGATATGCCCGAATAGTCAGCGGGATGAGGAAGAAGGCCATTACGAGGTTGTAGATTGCGATTCCCATGGTGTGTTGCTCCTTTCTTGAAATGAGTAGATGGCCCTGGAAGCCCGGCAGACGTATACGCATAGCCATGCTCGGACCGACCGGCAGCCCGCGCACAAGTCAGTGCCGCCTGCAAGGCAAAGGGGGTTGAAGGGACTGTGGAATTTTTCACGACAAGCACTACAAGGCCGCCTCTGGCCGTCTTCTCATCATCTCGATGCTTCGATTGCCGAGCACCTCCTCGTGACTCCTCGCCCCCGCTTTTGGCGAGAGGCGTAGCGGAATGCGACCGATGCAGGCTTCCTAGGAAGCCCATTGGTCGATGCTAATCGTAGTATGTCGAATGGTAGTATACAAATCGAGACCATCCATAGATGGCTCGAGGCGCCCACGAAACTCACCTAGTCACGATCTTTGCCAGCAATGTCAGGCGATTGAGGAAGGAGCGTGGGCTGTCGCAGGAAGATCTGGCGGAGGCTGCCGGGGTACACAGGACTTACATCGGGATGATCGAGCGCGGCGAGAAGAACGTGACGATCTACAACATCGAGCGCATCGCACTAGCCCTAGATGTTCGTCCCGGTTCACTTCTCGATTGAAGGCCGACTGCTGCACCGTTCCTCAAACAGTCGATGAGCCCGTCCCTATCCCGCCACGTAGTGCGGTAGCACTCGCGCTGGCGATCGCCCTTGATTTTCCACCCGCAAACTTGCGCGCCGGCACACATGCCATGGCGGGCGCGATTCTCTTAATTGGTACAACGAGCGAATCGCTACAGGGCTAAGTGGCAGACACTGCCCCGTCTAGGGAAAGTGGGCCAACATCCCTGATATCCATTACCTGCGGGACACTCTTCAGCTGCGCCAGCTGTGCCGCGCCACTCTGTACACAACGAGCAGCGATCCACGCCCCGCCTCTAGATCGCGCTTAGAGCGCCGCTCTTCTGGTCCACGCAGTCGTCTCAATCAAGGCTAAACGCCTGTACAGCGAATGGAGGCCAGTCATTTCGAAGACTCCACGACACCTCGCACACTGGTCCATGCATCTGTCCATCGCTGTAGCGAGCAGGACGCAGCATAGAGAGTGTCCCGAGCCTCTACCGTCCATTTTCGAAATAGTTCAATGGATGGCACCAATGCTCTTTGCCAGGATCGTGGGTTCCGCTCAGGAGACTGGGCCGGCATGCCAGCCTCCGACAATCTGAGCCCTACATGGCCATCTCACTACCGCGAATCCTGCGCTCAGCGCTACTCCTCCTGCAGGGCCTGCTGCTTCTTGGCTGCTCCAAGCCGTCGCAGCCACTGCAGCCCGTTCCAGGCACCGCAGTCAGCCTCGCTCCCCCATCGGGGTTCTCACCAGCCCCAAACTTCGCTGGCTTTGTAAGCGAGGATGGTCGAGCAAGCATCCTGGTTGCTGAGCTGCCCGCACAGGCCAGCCGCGATGTCGGAAGGCTGTTCATTGATGAAGAGACCGCCCGTCGCAAGTTTGCTACCCAGGGCGTTCAGGTCCAGCGCATGGATTCGCTCAGCGTCGAGGATCGACTTGTACCGGTTGCGATCGGCACTCAGGACGGCCATGGCCATACGTTCAACAAGTGGATTGCCCTCTTCTCCGGATCTCCCACCGTACTAATCACGGTGCAGGTCCCCACTGATCATCCGCTGACGCACAAGGCCGCAATGAAGGTATTGGCTTCAGTCAGGGTGAGTCCGCCTCCTTCCCTCAAGGAGAAGCTTGCGGCGCTCCCCTTCACCGTGGCGCCAGAGAACCCCTTCCGGATTGTCGACACCCTGGCAGGCTCATCGGTGATCATGACCGCAGGCGATCTGGATGTAGATCCTGAGGGCCGCCAACCGATGATGGTCGTCGCATCTCAGCTATCACTCCCATTTGATTCGGATGACCTTGCAGAGGTATCCGATCAACTGATTGCCGGCACGCGCAAGATCCAGGACGGCACTGTTGAGTCGAGACGCGAGGTCATTTTCGCTGGCGCTATCGGGCATCGCGTCAGCGGACGCCTCCCTGACGGTGGCACCTACCATCACTACTTGGCGCTCTGGCCCGGAACGCGCTTCGTGCGCATGGTGGCCATCCTGCCCGTGGGCAGTGGCCAGGAGCTACAGGATTCGGTTGAAGCAACAGCCGCTTCAATCAGATTCCGGGAATGAACCACGTACAGCTACGGCATCCCGCTATCACAGCGTTTGAATCCAAGGATGGACGCACTCGGGCACGGAGCAGAAATACAGTCAGGCGCTGATGCCATCTATCTTTGCGACCAGTTACGCAAGCGAAATGGAAAGGCTCGGCAAATCCCCGACGTCGCTGCTCCTCGGTCCTGGCCGATTCCAGATAGGGGAACTTCGAACTGCGGGCCCATCCATGGTCCATCACCCCGCCAATGCAGAATGCACGGAGCAGATGAGCAAAGACCATTGGACCGCGTGCCAAGCAACTGAACTTCTGCGTGAGGTTCAATCAGCAAACTTCACCTGCATCCGAGCCCGATCCTTTCGCGATTGACCTTCGGACAGCAGAACTCCTTGAGCAGATAGATGCAGTCCTCACCCCAACGCCGATCCAGCTCCAGAGTCTTCTGGTGCCTCGCACTACTTGTGTGGCTGATTCTCGTCTGCACACTCATCCACGCTGGGTTCCAGCCAGATCATTGGCGTCTGAGCCACATGGAGTCCGGGCCCCCGTCCTATCCAAAGGCTTCAGTCCTAAACTTCTCCCTCATCATCCTGGCAGAGATCGTGGCCCTCGGCCTGATCGTGCAGCCATGGCGGTTCCGCCGCATGTGGCTCAGGATGCTGATCGGCCTCTTGGCTTGGCTGGGATGGACCGGTCTCTCGGCAATGGTGGCCATGCATCAATCACCAGTGCGCGATGTGCACTTGAACTGGCTACTGGTCGCCGCCTCGATCCAGCTCCTAGCGCTGCTGGCGCGTATCGACATCTTGTTCGACCGGGGCTCTCCTCGCTGACTTGCCTACCCCCCGCAGCAGCCAGGTACACGCCCATCCCATTTATGAGCTGACGCACATCGACTCTGAAACAACGGAGGCCATGTAGGCGAAGTCCATCGGTACCCCCCCCCCATCCAATCTCCTCAAGCATGAATCTACCAGGCGTCTACGTGCCGCGCGGGCAGTCCCAGCGCACTGCGCGCGCGCTCGATCGTGGCCACGATCTCCTGTTCAAACCCGACCCCCGAGTCCAGACAGCTCAGCAGCTCGGCAGACCTCCGCTTGAGCGCGACGGCCCACTCCAGCTCCTCTGGGTCAGCGATCACCTCGGCAAACATTGATCTGCTGCGTTCAGCTTCTCCAGCCAATCCGGCCATCACTGCCGAGTAGTACCTGTTCCATAGGCTGGGCGATGCGTTCGCAGCCATCCATGTCAGCGCGTGAGCGACCGAGGAAAATCGTTCACGTAGAGCCACCACTTCCTGTGCTGCACGCCTGGCAAGCGAGGTGGCCTCCACCGAGAACTGCTCCTCGCTGACGAACTCGCAGAAATCTTCCACCCTGTACCCGGCATCGAATGAAAGGTAGTCCTTCTCATACCAGAGCCAGTACGCCCCCACATTCAGATAGCTTCCCTTCCGCCCAGAAGATGGCTGGAACTCGACCACTCCGATCCACCACCCCTGGTCGTCAAGCCAGATCCTGGAGCGTCCCTTCTGCACGCAGCCCAAAGAGCCGAGCTCCAATCTGGCTGCAGCATTGATCATTCGAGAGTGCTGGGGAGTCGACATTGAAGAAACTCTTACGCTAGCGAACGTTCCTGCCATTGTATTGCCAGGTTTGGCGCTGGGCATCGGCTGCCTCCAGGAATGCCAACTGCGGGCCACAAAGTCTGATCGCCGCTACGACCTCCCTGGCAGAACCATCCTCTGGTCAACGAACTGCCCTGATTCTGAAAGCCCTAGCCCATCAAACAGTGCCCGGCCAGCAGGCCGGGCACTATGACCGCCATCCAATCCAGTGGCTCGCTACATCATCCCCCGCCCAGCCATGGACAGCGCCTGATCCGCCGTGACCACAAAGTGGTCCAGCATCCTGATATCCACCAGCTGCAGGACGCTCTTCAGCTGTGTCGTAATCGCCTTGTCTGCAGCAGAAGGCTCAGGATTTCCGCTGGGATGGTTGTGTGCCAGGAGGATTGCGGCGGCATTCAACGCCAGGGCCCGTTGGACCACGATCCGTGGCGAGACAAGCGCTCCATCGATCGTCCCGGAGAACAACCGCTCCGCTGCAATGAGGCGATGCTGGGCATCAAGGAAGGCCACTTCGAAGTGCTCCCTCGTCTCATTACCCAGGCGCAGCCTGAAGAACGCCCCGCAGGTGGGCACATCACTCATCGCCCGCCCGGGCTTGCAGGCCCGCCGCTCCAGGATTCGTAGCGCCCGTGCAATGGCCCGATCATCCCTCAGCCTGGCGGCTGCATCCAGCACCGCACACTGACTGTGATCAAGCGGGTCCACTCGAGTGTGCACCCGCATCAGCGCCCCCCTTCCCCGGCTTCAGGACTGGCCAGTCCTGCGACGGAACCACCAGAAGCCACCGAAGTCGACCGCGGCACCCCGCGATCCCGCGAATGGCTGATTCCCAGCACAACGCAACTGTCGGCACCGAATTTCCCTTCTCCACCTACTGCCGGCACGTCAGCCCCTCCTCCGTCGCCGCTATCAGGAGCACATCTCCGTGCATCCTTCTTCTCGCTCATCTTCATCCACAGCTCTCGGCCCGTACGGACCATCCGTTCAATCAACTTCATCAGCGTTTCCTTTGTGAGTAGACGGCAGAACGCACAAGGCCCGGACGAGCCGGGCCTTGTGCTGGGTGCCATGGATTGGGGGTTCACGGATCGAGGAAGTCACCGCAGTTGATGCAGGTAGTGGAGGAGGTGCATTTGACTATTCCAGCCAGCACAGCCGTGGCCACCACCATGACGCAGTAGATCAACTCGATCTTGCTCTTCATCATCGATTACACCCATAGAGGGCGCCACACAGCGTGGCACCGGACGCGAAGCCAATGACTCCTTGCTTCATGGGAGTACTACGTATCTGAAATATCGTTGAATCGATTCAGTCCGCCCTCACCGGGCATCTGAGCAGCCCATATGCCCCCAGCGCACATCGATTTCGAGGTAAAGCACACCGAAACTGACCCACCGGTGGCAAATCCAGCCTGATGCGGGCTTCGAATCTGCGCTGCATCTGCCGCTTCTGCCCTCTCCCCCATCAGGACCGACTTGGCGGTAGGATCGGCCCAGGCCGGTGAGGACTGGCCTTACAGGGGGAATCATGAATCGCACGACCACGTTGTTGGAGCGAGTTGCCTTGCTGTCCGCAGTTGCTGGCTTGACCGCCTGCATTCATCGAATTGGCATACCAACGGTGGCGCCGCCGGCCGTTACTACCACCGAGTTTGCTGATGGACGGTTCTGGGTGCAGGAAAAGGACCTGAACTACCGGATCGGTGATACCCAGGAGGTGATCACGGTACCGGCAGGCTTCGTGCAGGACGGAGCCTCCATCCCACGATTTCTCCATGTGGCCATCCCCAAGACAGGTTGGTACGGACGGGCTGCTGTCATTCACGACTACCTGTACTGGTCGCAGTTGTGCACCAGAGAGCAGGCCGACAATCTGATGCTGATTGCGATGAAGGAGAGCAAGGTCTCCACGGTCGATCGCGTCGCGATACACATGGCGGTGAGGAAGGGAGGAGAAGGTGCCTGGGAGGAGAACGCCCGCTTGAAGGCGAAGGGCATGCCTCGACTGATCCCCAGCGCTTATCGGGATCTTCCTCTGAACATCACCTGGCCTGTCTACCAGCGGCATCTGTATGAGCTGGGCATTCGTGATCCTGACGCGGCGCTTCCGACAACTCCGGCAACTCCGGCCTATTGCGCGATCGGGGACTCAACTCACGTGCCAGCCAGTTGACCACGCCCTGCAACGGCAGGCCCGTCGAGGCGACGAAAGGCCCCGAATGCGCTGCAATTCCCCTTGCAAGAGAAACGCGCAAGGCCCGGACGAACCGGGCCTTGCGCTGGATGCAGTGGATCTGACCATTGCGAATCGAGCACGTCACCACAGTTGAAGTCGATTGGCGCAGGTCAGACACCGTACCGGACAGCCGCTCTTGAACATCGGCTTCGGGTCAAAGCGCTCAGCTACCGCGCTTGGGCAAGCGAAACTCCCCCAGCCCGGTGGGAACCAGCCCCATCGCCCCGCCAGCAATCGCCCCTGCGTCTCGATTACGGATGCGGAACCGGAGCGCCGTATCGGTTGCTGGTCGAGTTGCCCGGAAGCAAGATGAACGCGAGCGCGATCAGGCCGACGATCGGCACCAGACCCACCAGCAACCACCAACCAGAACGATCGGTGTCATGAAAGCGACGAACGGTAACCGCCAGAGCGGGCACCAGGATTGCCAGCGAGAACAGCGCGCTTGCAGCAGTGCCGATCAGTGCAATCGCAGACCAGCCATTGGAGGCGGCTACGATCTGAAGAACATTCAGAGGAACAAGCACCATGTAGCAGAAGAGCTGGAACCACCAGAACTCTGCCCGGCTGGCGCGTCCGCTGAACTGCGCGTAGCGCTTGAGTGGCATCATCATCCTATTCATTGCGACAACCCAGATTAAGGAAGCCGACAACCATTCCAGCCTAGCTCAAGAATGAACATCGAATAAGTTCTAAACGATAATTCCCCATGGAATTTCCCACCACAAGACACCACCTTCGCCGCCACTATGTATTGCAACTCAAGCATCTTCCGCTCTCGGCTCTGCCATGATGTAAGGCGCTTCAATCCCAATTCCCATTGCATGGTACGAGTCGGCCTACCTTCTTTCAGTCCATTTGCGACATCGAGTCAATTGCCACACCCTAAGGTTCCACAGAAGCGATCGACGCCGCACTGATTCAGTCGACGTGCTTTGCAAAGCGGCTCTTTTTTTTGCGAGACTTTGTTAGACCAATCACCAAGGAAGATCATGTTCGAAAACGGAATTTATCGCAGCGACGATGAGACACCGGGCCTGGGCGAGTGCCTGCAGCGCGCTCGCGAAGACATCGAGATCGCCTACAACATCCGAGCCAAGCGGGCCAACCCTCTGTGCTCATTCGTCGATGAATGGAACCTTCTCTGCGAGGACATCATTGGAGGCACGGATACTGCCAGCAGGCTGGACAGGATCGCCAATCACATGCGGCTCCACGGGGCAGTTCCTGAAGTTCATATTCTTATACGAGTCCCGATTGTCCTCTGGCTTGAGGCCAAGCGCGCTTTTGACACCGGGGACAGAGAGAGATCGTGGGCTGCTCTGGCGCGCTGCAACTACTACATCGGCATGTGCTATTCCCACGAGACGCATAACGAACGTTCGTCCCGAGGCGGAAAGAACTCCTCGCTGTACTCCCCTTACCTGCGCAGTATGGTTCTAGAGCGTTTGAGAGAGATGGAAGACAACTCCCGCGCTACGAAGCAGGACGTTTGGAAAGAGCTGGTTCCCCAGATGGCCTCTTTCCGAGCCCCCATCTCCAAGGAGCTCAACACCGTCTCGGCTGCAGCCAAGAAGAATGCCGTACTTGATGGCAATGCATCCAATGGTAGTGGCTCACTTGGCAAGAGCGCCTATGCAAGAAGCCAGAATCCGAATCAACTGCTCAGCCGCTGGACCAACAACGACGAAGAGATCCGCGCTGAGTTCGTGCGCGTGGTTGTGGCAGACCTCAACACCCGCGCTAAGCGATCACACAAGGCAAAGGTTCCCAGGGGCGACAAACCTCAGAGCGAACTCGGGGCCCTGGATCAGCAGGGGATCTCGGAGCATTCCCAGGACACGGTCAAGGAGCGGTGACTGTCAATTGGGCTTCCTTCAGCAATGGAGTTCAGCTCGAATGGACCATTCCTTTCCCTGACCCCCTCCGAAGAGCTTCTTCCTAAGCTGAGCTTCTTCCGCTCCCGGTTGACCGATGGGCATCTCGAGTGCGAACGCTCCGGGTGATCCTTTGGCCTCGCTCATGAGGAAGATTCGTCAACGTTTCCGTGCCGGCACGGCAGAGCCCGTTCAATAGCATTGCTGCAGAGATCGATTTTTTTCTATATGACGTAACTTGAACAGACCCTAGGGTGGGGCGAGGCGGCAAGAGCCGCCCACCTCACCCTAGGAGTTTTCAATGCCGTTGAGTGTGCATCGCAAGCGCTACCTGTTGACCGCCCTTCTCGCAGTGATGGCAACACCTGCACTGGCGCAGACCCCTTATAGCGGCACGGTCTTCATCGGAGACAGCCTGACGGACACGGGCTATTTCAGGCCCCTGCTGCCCGAGGCCGTTCGCCCTGTCACCGGTCAGTTCACCACCAACCCAGGCTGGGTCTGGTCGCAGCACGTCGCCAACTACTACGGAACCAACGCCGGCCCTAACGGCAACGGCCAGGACGGTGACAACTACGCTGCTGGCGGCGCACTTGTCGGCGTCGACGTCGTCAACGAGCTGGGCTTTGTTCCTTCGCTCAAGAGCCAGACCACCGCATACCTTGCGGCCAACGGTGGCCGCGCCGATCCCAACACCTTGTACTCGGTCTGGGGCGGCGCCAATGACATCTTTGCCATCACCTCGCCTGCCCAAGCTCCTGCAGTGATCGGGGCTGCCGTGGCCGACCAGGTTGGTATCGTTGCGGCATTGCAGAGCGCTGGCGCGCAGTACGTCGTGGTTCCCAACCTTCCGGACTTCGGCCTGACGCCCATGTTCCGCAGCCAGGGCGACGCCGGTATTGCCACCGGAACTGCCCTGGCAAAGGCCTACAACGAGGCGCTGTACGGTGGTCTCAAGGCCGCCGGCCTGCAGGTCATCCCCGTGGATACCTTCCACCTTCTCCAGGAAGTAGTGGCAAATCCCGGGGCATATGGATTCACCAACGTAGATGGCAGGGCTTGCCCGGTCGGATCTTCGCTGACCTGCAACCCCACCCAGTACGCAACCCCTGATGCCGCCACCAGCTACATGTTTGCAGATGGCGTCCATCCCACCTCGGCTGTCCACAGCATGCTTGGCCAGTACACCATGTCGATCCTAGAAGCTCCGCGTCTGCAGCAGGTGCTGACGCATTCGGCCCAGACTGTTGGCCGATCACGTGCCGACCAGGTCAGCTGGCACCAGGATGGCCGTCCCACCGAGGGCCTGAACTGGTGGGGCAGCGTACGTGGGGACATGCAGCGCTATGCACACGCCGATCTGTATGACGGCATGGCTCCTGCCGGCTTGTTCGGTGTGGACTGGGCACGTGGCGGCACGGTGGTTGGCGGCTTCGCCGGCTACGGGCGCATGGATGCCGACTTAGGCAACAGCCACGGGGACTTCAATCAGTCCGACACAACCTTGGGCCTGTTTGCAGGCTGGTATGGCGAGCGCGTCTGGGTCAACGGCCAGATGAGCTACACCTGGCTGAACTACGATGTGAATCGCAAGGTCCAGATTGGCCCTGTAACGCGCGAACACAATGGCTCGCCCGAGGGCAGCAATCTGACCGTCGCATTGAACGCCGGCTACGAGTTTGGTGCCGAGGGGGGCTTCCGCCACGGCCCAGTGGCTGCAGTGATCTGGCAGAGGGTGAAACTGGACGGCTACACCGAGAGCAACCTCAGCGCTACCGCACTGGGCTACGTCGACCAGAAGATGGATTCAACCGTTGGCCGTGTCGGCTGGCAAGCCCGGTTTGATGGAGGTAACGTCAAGCCCTACGTGCAGGTCACATACGACCACGATTTCGAAGACAGCAAGCAGGCCGGCGCTTGGTTGCAGACAATGTCCGAGGCTGGCATGTACAAGGTGCCAGGACTGCAGTTCGACAGGGACTACGGCACCGCAGTCATCGGTGTGCGCATGAACCTTTGGGGCCTGCAGAGCAACGTTGGTGTCAGCACCACAACCCTGCAGAAGAGGGCACGCGACGCCACACTGTTTGCCAGCTTCGGCGGAAGCTTCTAAGAACAAGCGCCACGCCGCCACATCGGCATGGCGCTCCGTAGACCTGCTAAAGTCAGCAACCGAAGGGTTTTCCAATGTAAATCCGTGACGTAGCGCGCGTCGAGACCGCTGTGCGGGAGCTTCTAAACTGCAGAAAATTAGAACAATCTCTATCGATTCAACGTACATTCCTCACCATAATGAGCACCGCTGGATCGATTGCTTCAACAGCGCAGTAGTTCGTACCGATCAGCCAAACGCACCTACTACAGTTCGACATAAGCTGAATTGAGCATTTGAATACCCCGACACGTCATTAGGCGTTACTCCAATGAAATCCTATCGCCTAGCAGGACTCTTTGCGGCAGCGGCAATTTTGGTGTACTCGTCAAACAGTCACGCACAGGCAGCAACCGCCAGCATATGTGAAGTTGTGGGGTCGACTCAGCAAGACACTGCTAGGCTGACGATCGACTACGGTTCCATTCGAATCAAACCCGACGAGACCTTCCCGCCGGTCGGTTCTTTGCTTACCGAGTGGAAGTCTGCGGATATCGACGTCCTATGCCATATCGAAGGCAACTACGATCTCGATGGAAGAGCAATTGACCCTGACTATGCGACAGTCAATGTCGACGGCGTGGGATACGCAGCCATCGCCCCAGCGAATGGTCCTGTGGGGACAGTCGTTCGCATCACGCTGCCCGACGGGCGCGTTATCCCATTTGATCGCTCTGGCTTCCTCGGGCGGATCCATCTTCCTAGAGGGAACAGTGTTATCCGCATGTCCTATCGTCTTGTTTCGATGGGGCGCTCATCAGGCATACCTGAAGGTTCAGTTGCACTTGGTGCGCACGGGGGAGCTTTCAAGGTACTGAACGCATATGCTGATCAGATTGTGACCGACGCCCCCCTGAACTTCGTATCGCAGGGATCGGCCGTGTTCGTACACCAATCAAGCACCTGTATCCCCGGCAACATGCCGTCGAAAGTTGATGTCGGCTCCTTCTCCAGCGCTGACGCCCCTGGCGTCGGCAACGCCTGGCAGACTGAAAAGACGTTCGGCTTCACCCTGACATGCCCTGCAAACGTCAGTGCGTACGCCGTTTTTACCGATGCAGCCAACCATGGCAACTTGACTGACTCTTTGACGCTCACCGGTCCGGAAATCCCAAGCGGAGTCGCATTGAAGCTTTACTCAGGACCTGAAAACGGCAGCCCAATTTCCTTTGGCCCGGAGAGCAATGCTCAGGATGCCCCCGGGCGCTTCAAGCTGCTAGATAGCGGTGCGAGTGGCGTTACCGATGAGCCAGTTACCTTCACGGCAAAGTTGACCCAGGCGGCCGTCGAGGTTGGAGACGGCGTCATCGAAGGTGGCGTTCTTGTATCGCTCGGCTACGACTAGGCCCCTATCCTTTCGGAACATGGCATGGCAGTGACACGACATGAACAGCAGGTACCAAGCTACCTCCGAGACCGACAACCGCGCCGGCTCTTAGGACGGAAGCGGCCTGACCACAGAACTAGCGACGACTTCAGCGCCGACAGAGCTTGCGCGGCGGCTGAGGGAGTCGGCTCGCAGTGACACACCCAAACCCGTACTGCGTGCCGGCTACTGCAAACCTAGGACGCGAAAGAGTCGGTACACCCAGTTGTCAAAGATGCAATTTCGAGAAGATCCAGAGACTCAAGAAGCGAGGCGGGCCCTGATGCCAGTGCCGGCGCTGCCGCATCGGCGCGAGCCTCTTCGCTCCAACCGTGTCTTTCCCGTCGAGCACGCGTGGGGCGATAGCAGTTGTTGTCTCCATACTAAATGAAGCCAACTGATAGAAGAGAGGGGCCAGGGCATGGATTCCTCACAGCCTCGACGTAGATCTCGTCCCACGGCACCAGGTGATCAGCCAGCTCCAGAAAGCAGCTGGACCAACCCATCCCGCGAAGTCGTTGTGTCAGCGATACAGATGCAAAGTCCAACGTCATCACGCTCTTGCCGATTCCAGGAAGGGCGAAGCACGTGGAGCGACGCACATAGAGCTGGTAGCCGCCCCGCCTCAGATCGACACAGCGCGCGATCTTCCGATCCTCGACCAGCCTCATCCACGCAAGGAACTGCAACTCAATCGATGCCATTCGATGAACTGCCAGCTCGTTCTTCCAAGAGTCTTCAGACAGATTGATCATTCTGGTCCCTACCAAACACTGGTGATCGATCGCCGCGATGGTCCGGGTTGCGAGGACAGTGCCGATAGCATTCCACGCACATGGCGTTGCCGACATCCACCTGCATCAGCGCCTTCCCATCGATGAAACCTGCGGATACCACTTGAGCCCCATGAGCGGCGTTTCGGCCTGCGCAGAGGACTTCGAGGCCATGAAGATCATCAATCCATCCTCGTCAAATATGCCCAAGGCAACGTACCTGATCCCCATGCGGCAGTAGACCCCCTCCAAAGCCTCTTCAGCAGAGGCAAAAACGTCCTGGCGATCAAAGATGCCGCCTCTCAGCAGAATGCGCTGTCTCACAACTTTTCCCCGATATCGATGATTCTCCAACCGTTGTGCATCCCCTGCTCAACGGACGATCAATCCTTGAGGCATTCCCAGCTGCTCGCGAATAGAGTTCTTTCGAAAGTTGTTGAAAACTTCTCGGGCAAGCACGTGGTACCTCGCCCGCTCAGGACTTCCGGCTCGTAGGACAACTGCCCAACCCCATTTCCAATAGCAACAAGGTGGTTTGGCTCGAAATCCGCCTGAATCATGCAACGGCGCACTTGCACGTATGGCTTCACTGCCCGTCCCGCGCCATTGAATAGCCAAAGACGGTGACGCATTTGGCCTGCAACTGAATTACCTTCCAGCAACCAGAGCGTTGCCCATCAATATTTCTTTGGCGCCTAGACAGGCGCTTCACGTGCGGCTCAGTAAATCGCAGGCCTGCAAGCGCACCACCTCGGACTGCGCGATTGCATCCAGCCACCCAAAGAGACCGCACACATGCCTGATTTCAGACGATTGTGTAATTCCCCTGTGATCGCAGGATTGCTCACGCTCGCCGTTCTTGGATTGGCCCTGCAGGTAACTGCCGCAGCCCGATACGGCTCAGCGCAGTCTTCGGACACTTCCGAAGCTGCGTCATCGATTGCAACCCGCCATCCCATCGTACTTCTAACTGGCGCAGCCGGATCGCCTGAGACCCAACCAGGCGTGCCCTACTGGTTTGGCATCGAAGCGGACCTTCGCGCTCAGGGCGTCGCGGTCTACGTTCCTGAGCTGCCACCGGTTCAGAGCGACACCGGTCCCTATGGGCGTGGAGAGAGACTGATCTCGATCCTCCAGGGCATCCAGCGCGATACCGGCGCTGAGAAGTTCAACCTTGTTGGGCACAGCCAGGGGGGACTGACAGCGAGGTACGCGGCGTTCTGGGCGCCTGATCTGGTGGCATCGGTCACCACAATAGGCACGCCCCATCACGGCACTCCTCTTGGCGACATCATCTCTCGGCCTGAGGGTGCCCCTGCAGCACTGGTTGCCTATGTCATCGAGCAGATGAACAAGATCAACCCCGAGGTGAACCCGGTAGCGATGCTGCAACTGCTGAGCAACGACTACGTCGAGCAGTTCAACAGGGAAGTGCCAAGCGCAGGACTTGGATCTGCCGGATCGTGCACCAGTGGTGCCGGGGAGGAGACCGTAGCGGGCTATCGGCACCTTCTCTATTCCTGGTCAGGCAACGCGATTCAGCGCGGTGCCTGGGGCCTTCCAACCGACACTAGCCTCTCCTGGCCATACGATCAGGCGGTCGTGCAGGACCCATCAATGACCGCCATGAGCGCGTTGGGCTCCATTCTCATCCGCACCCTGCATGCACCATCCAATGACGGCTTGGTTGACATCTGCAGCGCCAAGTACGGGACCGTCCTGGGCCCGTATCGATGGAACCACCTGGACGAGGTCAATCGGGAGCGCGGCATCCGCGGCGGGCGCGCTGAGGACCCCATCAACGTCATGCGTGCGCACGTGGCGAGATTGGCCGACCAGGGCCTCTGAAGTCCATTGCCAGCCTCACAGATTCACTTCTCCCAGAGGTCAGATATGTTCACAGAAGCTACTGGATGCCGCGCGCCAACCCGCGGTGCCATCAACAGACTATTGGTCGCCACCCTTGGCGCTCTTCTTCTAGCGGGCTCGGCTACTGCGGCGGCCCAGGTGTTGGCAACGCCACTGCGTTCGCCCGTGTGGTTGTGTAAGCCTGGGATGCCGAACAATCGATGCAATCAAGATGTATATGGCAATCGAACCGACGCCGTTTCGGCCCCCTCCTCCAGGTACCCCGGCACCGTACTCAACTGGGGCTATCCATTTGCCGGGCCAATGGTGCCTCTCGACACCAGCCGGGTTGAAGCCGACGGCTCGACGTCCGTCGAGCCGCTGATTCCCCAAAGCCCACCTGAGTTCGACTGCTTCTACGTCTACCCAACAGTTGATGTCGTGCAGAATCCATTGCCTCAGATCCTTTCACTTCCTCCGCTGGCGACCAATACCGAGTTCGCCACGCTCCTGTCCCAGGCCGGCCGCCTTGCATCCGCCTGTCGCGTATTCGCGCCCCAGTACCGTCAGGTTCCACTGAGCACCCTGGGCATCGAGTACCTGCTGAGCGGGGACCTTGAGCGTTGGAGCGGGCCCGGCTTTGGCGATGTCGAGCAGGCGTTCATGCAGTACTGGAATCGAGACAACATCGACCCACGCACAGGCAAGCGACGCCCGTTTGTACTTCTAGGCCACTCGCAGGGGGCATTCGCTCTGGAGGCACTGATCAAGCGTCAACTGGATGGCCAGAGCGCAGGGAACGTCGAGCGCCGCAGCTACCTGCTAAGTGCGGTCCTGCTTGGGGGGCTTGTACAGGTTCCCTTCGAGGATCCCTATGCAACCAATCAGACAAGCACCTTCAAGGACAACCGCTTACTGCCTGTGGAGTCCATCCATTGTCCGCAGGCACCAACCACTCAACCTATCGACCGAGCATCCATGAGCATCAATCTAGACACACTCAAGCAGTTCCTCCACCAGCAGCCCTACCTTCAGTTGGCGGTGACAGCAATGGAGTCACTCCAACCGCACTTCGAGGGTCAATCGCAGCTGAAGGTCAAGCCCAGCGGCAGCACGAACTCAGATGAGTTCGAGGTCACACTGGTCGCCCACCCAATGGGTGAGGGGCAGCCGGTGGACATCCTGGTCATGGAATTCTCCAATGGCTGCGTCTCCATTCCCAACATGATCCTCCCTCCGGAGATCCAGTACCGCGGAGCCATGATCGGAGCACTGGGCCAGATGGCCGATGCAGCGGTTCCGCTGAACTATCAGGTCATCGTCCGCGATCTGGTCAGGAGCCAGCATCGCCGGCTGATCATGCGGGGTGCGCACCAGCTGCCCAAGCACGATGAGGTGGCACTCCACACCGAGATGAACTTCCAGCCCTCCACGCAGCTTTCGGCCTAGCCGCGTTGCGCTTCCAGGCGATGGCGATGGTTGGGGCTTGACCATCGCCGTCTGCCTGCACAGCTTTGGCCCCATCAGTGCCACGCGGAAGGCCACATGGCCAGGTTACGCCGCCAATGCCAGCTTCCGCGGGCGCCCCAGCTTGGTTTCGCCGACGGGTCCCAGCTGCCCCTTGCCAAAGATCCGGCCCAATGCCGGCTCATTGAGCTTTACGTAGTAGTCCGCCTTGGCTAAGTACAGGGCCGCATGTTCCAGGTGCGTGCGCTTCTCGAGGTCACCATAGGCCACCATCCCGATGCCTACACCCTTCCTGCGCTCGTAGAAGCTCTTCTGGGCATTGCAGTTCCAATAGCCACCGTCGCCACCGGTTATTTCATTCTGCCAGAGCTCACCCAGCGCCTTGCCGATTGCCACATCCTGCCAGACCTCATGACCGTTGAAGAATGCCATGAAGTGGATGTGGTACGACTTCTGCTGACCGTACTCAAGCTTCCATGCATACCCAACGAGCGCGGGATACCTCTTGCGCAGGGCACGAACCAGCGCTGCCAGATCCCTCTTTACCCGGGCAGGATCAACGTCACCGGAAGCAAGGCTCTGGCGATAAGGGAGGTTGTAGGCGAAGTCCGCACGCACCACGCATAGACGCGCGTTACGTTCGAGGAGCTCATTGATGTAGTCAACAATGGAGCGTGCGTTCTTACGGGCACTCCGCTCTTGGGCACTGACCAGACTGGCGAAGTCGCTGGCAATGGCTCTCTCGCGCATGCTGTCGACCCACCCATTGGCTGCGTCGACGTCGGCATGGCGACCAGTGATCGCATGGGTTCGAAAGCCAATGTACTCCGAGGCCAGCAGGTCGAAGTACGGGCTCAGCTTGTGCTTGCTGTAGAACTTCTGGATACCGCGATAGTCGACCTTGGCGCATTCCTGCACCGCTCTAGCTATGGGATCGGCCACCAGGTAGCCCCCAATGCGCCCCACCTTCAGGGTGAACAACTTGTGCTTGGATCTGACCAAGGCGCGGATGGCCACATCCACCTGGACGATCTCGCGCGGGTAGTCCACAAACGAATCAATGACCAAGACCCCATCCTGGCTCTCCACCAGGCGGTCACTCCATTGGTCGATGAGGTTTTCTTTCTTCTTAAACATGGAATTTCCAGCGCGGCACGTGTGCTGCATCGATCTATTGCCGGGGTCCAGGCTTGGGCTAATCTGGCTCAAGCCAGGAGCCCCCCCAACCAACGGGGGGAACACCCAAGGTATAGAGTCCGGAAAGCGATTCCCTGCTCGGCCCTTGCGGGGAAAAGGTCTAGGCGGCCTTGAAGTGGGCAAACTTAGTGCCCGTCCCGCACCGCCGGTTCTTTGACGTTGAACGGGCGTGGCTATACCCGCTGGGCTTGGCGCTCAGCCATACGTGTCCTGATCCAGTCGTCCACCTCGCTCTCCACCCACGCGACTGCCCCGGCGCTCAGCTTGACGGGTTTGGGAAAGCTGGGGTCGAAGCGCTTGTTGCCTGGCTTCAGGGCTGCGTAGATCGTGGATCGCCGGAAACCCGTTCTGTGCTCAAGCTCCTGACGGCGGATGAGTCGCGGGGTGCTGGTGTCGATTTCCATGGTGTCGCCTCTTGTGGAAGGACCCCCAAGTTATGCACCCATCCGGCACTCGTCACGTACCTTAAGCGCTTAAAGTGCGTTAGCAGGGATGACCGACCAGGCTTTCGGCCGGACCTCGGCCATTGAACTGGTTCCGCGAGGCAGAGTTGGTTCCTGGAACCCCAGCGAGTTGGTTCCGTGGACAGTTTGGAAAGATCTGGACGCCCCCTAGCGTTGGAATCCTGTGGAACCGTATGGCCCGGAACCTGGCGGATGGGATGGATAGGGCATCCCTTCTTCCAACCGTTGCGAGGAAATCCCCCCAATCAGGCATGTGGGGCCGAACGCGACAGTGGTCATCGGCCCGCGCGGTTTGGCGATGCACTTCGCCGAGGGTGGCGGTGGGGCTCAGCGAGCTCCCCACGCCCTAGAGCTGATCGGCATTGGAGTGGGGAAGGCCTCGATACGCCCTGAGAACGCGATCGATCAAGGCGCTGGTTCTAGCAGCTGAACGACCCGTCGAAGGCGAGTGCCCACTACCAAGCAGTTCTGCAACCACTGAAGCTATCAGTGGCTGCTGAATGGCGCTCGGGTTGGTGAACTCGACAACCTGTGTGCCGCTGGAGGTCTCCACCACCACTGGATCGTCCCCAAAGGTTGAGAACCGTACGACCCCGGCGTCCCCGGTGATCTCAACCTCATCTACGGCCCGGAAAGCACTGAAGCTCCATTGGCCGACACCGAGTGCTCCGGTGGCAGTCCGGAAGCATAGGGATACCGTGTCCTCGGCTGCATACAACCCGCCTAGATTGGAGGCCGCACTGCCGACCAGATCGAGTGGCCCCAGCAGGAAGTCCAACAGGTCCAGGGTATGCGAGCCCAGATCCACGAACAGCCCGCCTCCAGAGACATCCGGATTGGTCCGCCAGAACCCGGGAGACTCGCTGGTCGGGCTGTGGGGGCGATGCAGCGTCGTGCGGACACATCGGATGGATCCAATCGCGCCCGAACTGAGAAGCTCCTTCACATAGACAAACCTGGGCAGGGCGCGCCTGTAGTACGCGACGAAGACCGGGACACCGCTCTCCTCGCCTGCTCTCAGGATTCGGACGCACTGCTCATGATCCATCGCCATCGGCTTTTCGATGTAGACCGGTTTACCGGCGGCAATTGCCTTCAGTGCATACAGCATGTGGGTGGAAGGCGGAGTAGCCACATAGATCGCATTGACCTCGGGGTCATTGATCAGCTGGTCTGCATCGTCGTACCAACGCCGAATCGAGTGCCGGCGGGCATAGTCTTGGGCGAGCACCCCATCGCGGCGCATCACGGCCACCACGCGTGAACCAGCCACGCTGGTGAATGCAGGGCCACTTTTCCTCTCGGTGACGCTTCCGCACCCAACAAAGCCCCACTGGATCGTCGAATCAATCATTGAGAGTCACCACGGACCAAGGCGATGAGGCCATGGTATCCACTGTTGCCGGTACTGGCAGGCCAACGACTCGGATCACCCCAAAGCCCTCCTACCTTGGCGGTTGCGGGGGCCAGCCTCGCTCGCGCGCGGACCGTCGCTGGGGACGGCCGACCCGCAGATCCTTTGCCTGGCTCGGCGATCATGTTGCGCGCTACGGAGGCTGGGAAATTCTCCCGGAGCCGGTTAACTTTCCCGATGGCGCCAATGACACTCAGGGAGCGAAGCAATGGCAACCAGGTACTCCAAGCGACGGCCCGACGGCTCGGTCGCCTACTACGACTCAGAAGAAGAAATGTGGGCCGACCAACCCGCGCTGCCTCCTGAGCCCGCCCTGTTTGAGTTTTCCACCTTCTGGGCCGTCATTGGCTTCTTCGCCTCGGTGTTCATCATTGCGTTGACGGTCTACGGACTCGGATTGGGTGAAGGGTGGCCCAAGGTCGTTCGCTTTGGAGCTGTCGTGCTGTCCATTTGTGTCTCTACCTATCTCATAGGCAGAGCTGGGCAGTTCCTCTTCCAGGTATTCTGGGCACTGATAGGGATCAGCTTCGTCCTGGGTGTTCTTGGGGCGATCATTGCCCTGCTCTGGCATTTCGCCTGAGAAGGGCGCGTTTGACAGACTTGATGCCGATGACACTGAGCGAAGCCCTCCAACGGAGCATCGATCGCGAGCAATCGCATCGGTCATCAATGCTCAAGCCGACTCTTGAACTGGATATGGATGTGACTGAAGTACGCAACTTGAAGATTCGCCGCCGCCCCAGCCAGGAGGAAGGCCTGGGCTGCCTCGCCACTGCATTTCGATCATTGGCTCCAAGGACCGGCGGCGAGCTTCTGATGCGCGAACTCTTGGACCACTGGGACTACCCTGCGGCACATGTCATGGACGTGCTCTGGCGTGCGGAGGCACGCAGCTTGATCATGCTGTCCAATCGTGCAGTTGGGCTGGTGATCGTACTGACTGTTGTTGGCGCCAAGCTATTCCTGTCCATAGAGGATCAGCGTGAGTCGAAGACGCCCGCGTCGCCCGATTGGATCAGCCCACCTGAGCCCCTGGATCAGCTGTTCCACGTTGCCGCGCAGTACAAGGAAGCTCACGGCGAAACTGGCCTGAAGGTGATGGCCGAGCAGCTCTGCAGTATCGTGGCGCCCGTTCTTGATGGGCCCCAGGCATGGACGGAGCTCGCCGAGCACATCAAGAAGGCCAGCAGCTAGACGCTTGCAGCCCGCGTATGAATGCGCCAAGGGCCAGCTAGTGGCGGTTCCAATCCCGAACTGCAAGGGCCACATACGACCGCATCGAGGCCATACCTGATCGGGCGCCTTTAGAAGGAATTCTATTCCCGGCCTATGTCTTCTCGACACAAAGTCAGATTGCGCTCGGGGTGAGCGCGGTGACTTTCAGTCAGGAGTAGATTCATGCCCGACTTCACGATCGGCTCATTGTCTTTGGGGTTCGCCCTGATTGTTCCAGCGATCTATTGGTTCACCAGCAAAGGGGTGGCAGGCACAGCTGAAAAGAATGACCTCCCAGCTCCGCAGTCGCTCGCCCCCTATCTCGTAACGTTCTCCATTGCCGGCTTCATCATCGGTGGGCTGATGCAACCTGGGCTGGATCAGATCGTCGAGTGCTCCCGTGACACGCAAGCCGGAGCACATTGTTTCACCAATTTCGATCCCGAAGCCAAAGATGAAGAGGCCTCGGACGCGGAGCAGGCCGCGAGCGAGACCTGATACGTATGCTGGCGAAAATTGCTGCAACAAGCTGCGATCATCCGCTGGTTTCCTACCGGTGTCGGCCACCTAACTGACCGCGCGCCTCATCCAAACCCGCGCCCCTCTGAGGCAGTGCTCGTCATATGGACCTCCATGGACCGCCACTGCGGGACCAGGCCGAAATCCATTGAAGCGGAGAACTTTCGAGGATGTTCGATATCTCCAAACCGAACAACCCACGACCATGCATTCCCCTTCTGAAATTCCCATCAACGCATGAACCTGACCTCTTGGCGCTACATCGGTATCGCCGCACTCATGGCCGTCTGCTTCTCCGTCATCGGCTATCAGGAGCACCAGCGATACTCTCTGACTGAAGGATTGGCAGGTCGAGACGCAGTCGCCTTGGTTACCGAAGTATCGTGGAAGCAACGCAGACTTCATAAGAGCAACTACGTTCTTTCAATTGAGTTTGAGACCGACAAGGGCGAGCTCCGCCACGAGAAGATCGAAGTCTCCAACAAGTTGGGGGAGCAGATGCGAGCCATCGAAGAAGTCGAGGAAATCGACATCCGCTACAACGGCAACGATCCCGCGATCGCGGTGATCAAGGGCGAAGAAAATGACGAAGCGTTCCAGTTGTGGCTGGCCGTCGCCTCGGCAGCAATCGCCCTGATTCTTCTGGCGCTCCGCCTCACCAGCCGACGGCATGCCCAGGACTGAATCCAGGAATCCACCAGGCTTCAGCAGAATATCCCAGAACCATCAGAAGGGCATCGGCCTCAAGCCGGTGCCCTTTCCTGTGTCCGTTAGCACGGGAACCGGCAAGCAACGCTCCATAGCGCTGCCGCCCGAAAATTGACTCGTCAGGGTCGGATCAAGATCAACCCGCCGCTGCCATGAACCTCGGAATGTCATGATGGCCAGCCATATCTGCCAGACTCGGCTACGCCAAGTGCCTGCAGGAGACCGTCATTGAGTCGAGAGCCCATCCTCCAAACTGCACGCCTGCGGCTTGTCGTGGCGACCCCGGCAGATGCCACCCAACTGTTGTCCTATCAACAGACCAACCGCGAACACCTGTCACCTTGGGAGCCCCTCAGGGAGTCTACGTACTTCAGCCTTGAGGCCACTAGCAATCGACTGGAGCAGATGCATCAGGACACCTTCATCGGTGCTGCAGTTCATCTACTGCTACGTGATCACCTCAGCAGCGCGCTTCTGGGTACCTGCAGTTTCACCAACATCATCCGAGGGCCCTTCCAAGCCTGCCATCTCGGCTTTGGCCTGGCGCGGTCGGCTCAGGGACAAGGTCTGATGCGCGAGGCGCTGTCAACGGCACTACCCTTCATGTTCCAACACCATGGCCTTCACCGGATCATGGCCAACTACCTCCCAGGCAATACACGCAGCGCCAAGCTTCTGGCCGCCTTGGGGTTTGAGATCGAGGGTCTGGCGCGAGAGTACTTGATGATTGATGGCATCTGGCAGGACCATCTCCTGACTGCCTTGATTGGACCTACGCCCCAATACGCGGTGCCTGAGGGGTAGCTGATCTCGAGAAGAGGACGGGGCATCAGTACCTGATGCCCCGTACAACGTCATGGGTTTCCAAGCCTGTATCGGCCCATGGGACCGATGCAGACCTGACAAGGCCTTACCAGCTGCGACGTAGACCAACCTGGGCGGTCAGGTTTCGATAGCCACCGCTACCGGACTGCACCCCCATGTCAGCCCAGGCCGACCAATGATCACCCAAGGTCAGCTGAGCACCCGTCTTGATCTCGAGCCGACGCGTCGGCACGCCGCCCTGCAGACGCTCACTATCGAAGTCCAGTGCGTTGTCGCCACCAGCATGCAGCCAGTTGGCCTCGAGGAAAGGCTGCACACGATTGCGGCCAGCATTGGCCTGTCCGTACAGACGCAGACCCACACGCGAGGTCAACCCGCCAGCATTCTCACCATCGATCACCGTACCATTGCGCTCGGTTACCCGATCACTGCGGTAGTCGGTGTAGCTCAGTTGGACCTGCGGCTCCAGGTACAGCGACGAGGAACCAGTCTGACGCAGGGTGAAGGCATAGCCCGCCTCAACCGAGGCTGACAGGGTACGAGCACGATAGCGCTCCTTCTGGAGTACCTCGCCCTGGACGCTGTTGCTGTAGCGGCCATACTCCACCCAGCCATCGACGTAGCCGCCGCCGGCTTCGTCCTGACGCTGCAGCCAAGAACCGTAGACACCAACCGCGTTACCGTGGACCTTGCCGGTAGCCGAGTATCCCGTCAGCTTGGACCGGACCCGGCTGGTCGCATCGCCATTGGCCATCATGACACCCACCACGCCGCGGCTGGACTTGTCCCAGCCCCAGACGTCACTGCCGATCTGTAGGACGTTGCTGTCGCTGCTGACATCGAGCTGATCGCCGATCACTCCATAGTCGGCCTCATTGCGGTTCACCTGGACCCAGGCACCGCGATCATTGGTGACACTACGGTCATGGGCCCTATGCTGGAACAACTGTACGGCAGCGTTCTGATTGGCCAGGTACGCGCCCGGCTCCGGACGCAGTACCGGTACCGGTACAACCGGCGGCAGCACAGGCGGATCGATAGCAGGATTACAGCGCGGGTCGGTCGGATTGACTTCGCAGAAATCAACCGGGGGTTGGATGACCGGGCAGGTTGGGCCAGTCGGATCGGCAATGCACGGATCCACCGGCAGCAGGCTGGACTGCAGGTACCATCCGCCATCCACACCCTTCTGCAGGAAGTACTCGTATTGACCGCCCACGGCACGGCCGAGCAGGTCATAACGCGCGTTGGACGCGCCATCGACCTGGATCAGCTGGATGCCCTGCTGGGTCTGTCCTCCAGCACCCCCGACATTGTTCACCGTCACATCGGCATGGCCATTGGTATCGCCCATGACGTGCAGACGGTCGGTGCGCGCCCCATCCTCACCCAGTGCGCCGTTGAACACCAGATGCCCTGCGCTGGTATCGAAGTCGCCGGCAATGGTCAGGGTGTTGAATCGCCCGCCATCGATAGCCGACAGCGCAAGCGTGCTGTCATTGAGCGCAAGGCTCTGCACGGTCGAGTCACCGGTCACAGTCCACTGGCTGCCGCCGCTTACGCTCATGGCGTTGACGATGTCGGTGGCACCCAGCCAATGCGAGCCCTGGTCCAGGCCAAGATGGACATCAGCGGTCACGGGGATGCCTGCGGCAATGTCCTCGGCAGTAATGACGATATCGCCCTGTGCGTAGACATCGCCCTTGAAAGACAGAACAAGCGGATTGATCTGCGCCGCATCGATCGAAGCAAGTACTCCATTTCCCCCAACCAGAACCGCGCCATTGCTCGCCGACACATGTCGAGTCGAACGGATCCACATCGCGCCATGGTTTGCGCTGACCAGAGAGCCACCGTCAATATCAAGGAAGCCGTTGTTGTTGATCAGCGCTCCATATGCCCCGGCACCTTCGGTGCGAACATGGGTGTTGGTTGACCGCAGTTCGCCGGCACCCTCGCTACGAAGGCCATAGGCACTCTCACCGGTGGTAAGGATGCTGCTGTCGCGCAATGAGACGTAGCCACCCAGACGTGCCACCGCGCCGGTGGAGCCAGCGCCGACAGTGCGGATGTCCACGCCCGACGCATCAATGCTCGCGCGCGAACTGTACTCCTTGGAGGCGTAGACGCCGTAGGCAAAATTCCCCTTGGTGCTAATCGCGCTGTTGGACAGCGTCACCCTGCCGGCGCGTGTATCGATGCCAAGTGCCTGGTCCTTGATAGTGTTCAGCGAACTGTTTGCGATATCTGCCGTGGAATCGTTGGGAACCCAGACGGCCGTGGTTCCAGAGGTGATGCTAACCCCATCCAGGAAGACCTTCTGATTGCGACCATTGAGGTTGACGCCGTCTCCTTCGGAGATGATGGTCACCCCGGTCAGCCAAGCGCTGGAGTTGGGAGCGTGCAGATGAACACCCTCGGCGATCCTGCCTGTTGCCTCAATCCGCCCGCCCTGCATATGGAACTCGCCTCCACTGACATCAACGCCGTTGGCACCTTCTCCATAGGTGAAGATATCGGTGTTTGACATCCTGACGATGCCTCCACCCACGGCAACGCCAAATGCGTTGTAACCATGGGTGACTAGGGTACTGTCCTGGACATCAAGCGAAGAGTTGGGCTGCACGTTGATGGCCCACGCCGAGTTGCCATGGGTGGTGAAAGTGCTGTTTCGTACCGTGCCGTTGTTGCTTCCAGCACCATTGGATCGGCTCATCCGCAGCCCGATACCCGCCATGCCGGTCGTTTCCACGTTGACACCGTTTACCTCAATTTTGCCCTCATGGGATTCAATGGCGTTGCCATAGCTTCCTGAAGTGCTGATGCGGGCGCCTGTGATCTGAGCGCTCGCCCCGGACTCCACGAGCACTCCAACGGCCTCATTTCCGGACACGTTGATCTGCACATTGCCCACATTGGCCGTGGAACCCCCACTGACCTGGACGCCATGGCCGTATCGACCCTGCGTGCTAATGACCGTCGATTCGCCATTGATCTCAACATGTGCCCCACCAGCAACGGAAACGCCACTGGCGCGATCACCGATGGTGCTGATGCTGGCATCAAGCAGTTCAATCCGACTACCCGCACCCTCAGCACGTGCAGCGGCAGCGCCTGCGCCACTGGTGCTGAGAGTGACGGGGCCGGCCGGCAGGATCTGCCCGCCGTTGAGTGCATAGAAGACGTAGCCTGCGGTGCTGCCCGGATCAACCGGTTCGGAAGTGGCGTAGTCACCTGCGGAAGGATTCTGGGTATCGCCATCGGCGACAACCTGCTGGGCATTGGCATTGGTGGTTAGCGCCAATGCCATGCTGACTGCCAGTGTAAGAGCATGTGGAGAACAGGCGGTACTAGGACGCACGGAAATACTCCGATGTGGGGGAGATGAGCGGCGTCCCTGCCTGGAAAAATGACGCTGCTTTGCCCAACACCTGCCCGCGCGACCTTCAGGGAGGGCGCGAACGCAGATGATGTCCCGGCCAGCCCCGCCATGCAGTCACGACCCGTCAGATGGTCTGCACTGCGCGGAGCCAGCCGGAAGCGCGCAACGATAGGAGGCGCGGCAACCCCCAAGAATCGACAATGTTCGAAACTCACAGTCGACGGCGTTCCCATTCAGCGAGCGGACGGATCCGGGCTGGCTATCGGCATTTCGACGGCCACATCGACGCCTGAGCTGGTGCTTTTCCCCACTTCAGCCATACATGACATTCCATGTATGGCTACTTTTGAAAAAAGACGAAATGCGCCGATGTCTGACACCAAGTGCTGCGCAGCCCCGAGCGGCTCGCTAGACTTCCACCCACAGTCTGGAAATCGACAAGATTCGATGTTGTCGTGGCAATGGATCGCCAACTGCACGCCCGTGACGGCATCTTCAGAGTTGCCATGCGTGACAGCGGGACCATGCAGCTTCTGGAGCAGGGGAGCCCTGCAGTGACCAACGGGCAAGCCACTGATCGGCCGGCCCTACAGGCGATGTGGCGCCGGAGCCAGGCCTGACCGCCTGCGGAAGTCACCCATTCCTGTTCAAACGAGCCGGGGAAAGAAGGGGCGGGGCACCGGGCTGCCATCGTGAGTGCGAGATGTCGATTCAAGCAGCAATCGCGTCGATCAGACGCATATCGCCTGCTCCGACGTATCGACGCATCCCACTCCCAGTAGAGGCGCCCCGCCATGACAATCGAACTTATCCCTGCAGTCACCCTTGCCTTGCTAGATGATCACAGCGTTGTACGCAGCGGACTGGCACTTCAGCTGGGCAGCTACCCCAACATTCAGATCGTCGGAAGTCATGCAACCAGCCAGTCACTTCTAGCAGGGCTCCAGAAACTGCCTGCCGACGTCATCCTGACCGATTTCGCGCTCGGCCCACACGATGTCGATGGCCTGAACCTCATCCGCAACCTTCGTGTTCGATATCCATCGAGCAAGATCGTGGTGTTGACGGCACATTCCAACTCCGCCACGCGATCTCTGGCCATTCAAGCCGGTGCACATGGCTTCGTCGGGAAGCAGCAAGGACTTGAGGACATCCTGCTGGCCATCGCCGTTGCGTTGGAGAACTCCATCTATCTTCCATCCGCCCCCCTTCCCAGCCCCCGCACGGACGGGGAGACAACGCCGCACCCCGCCTGCCTGGAGCTTGTATGCCATGCAGAGCTGACGGCACGGGAGTTTGAGGTTCTTCGGTGCAGCCTGGATGGCCTGACCAATGCCGAGATCGCGCAGAAGTTCTCCAGGCAGCCCAGTACCGTCAGTACCCAGAAGCGGGCCGCCTACAAGAAGCTCGGCATTCGCAACGACAATGAACTGTTCAAACTTCGCCATCTCCTCCATAAGGACGACGAGTGATGCGCCGTTGCCAGGGGCAGGAGCTCTACCTGGAGATCGATCCAACCAAACCGCAGCTGAGCGGGGACCCTGCGCGGCTGGAGTCGCGCCCCTTTTTCGACTTCCTTCTATCCAATCCCTGCAACGATTCGCAAATACTTCGGGCCAGCTCACTGCACGTCTCATTCTATTCGTCAATAGATGGGGCCGACAGGAAGCAGCACTCCTATCGGCACCCAACCACGAAGGCTTCTGCATGTACACATCGCGCACCCCACTGCTGACCATACTCGACGACTTTGTGATGACACTGCTCAGCCTGTCGGCGCTGGTTGTGGCGATGATGCCCTGCATCCTGCAACAGGGGGCTGTTGCCTTCTTCTACGGTGGAATTGCGTTCATCGCCCTCACCAGCTGCATGGTTCGCATGTACAACGGAGTAAGCCGACATTGACTGAGCATGCTCAAAACTGCGCGCCCAGGGCTCGCATCCTGATTGCAGACGATCATGAGGCCGTGCGGGTGGGAATCCGTGCCCTGTTGAGCACGGTCAACGGTTGGACTGTGGCCGGTGAAGCATCCACCCCCGGGCAGCTGATGACGCTGGCAGACTGCCGAAGCTTTGATGCCGTTGTTGTGGACTACAACATGCCCGACCCACTGCACCGCGATGGCCTTGAACTTGTTCGATGGCTTGCAGATCATCCACGCAAGCCGCGGATCGTGGTGCTCACTGCGCTCACCAATGGCCCGCTTCTGGAGGCGACACTTCGCGCCGGAGCCTCAGCGGTAGTGATAAAGACATGTCCCCCAACTTGCCTGACCAATGCACTTTCATTTGCACTGCTTGGGGGGCGATACGCATGCGAACACGCCAAAAGCCATCTGGCTGATTCTGAGAAGTGCCTAAGCGCCGCGCTTACCACCCGCCAGATAGACCTGGTTCGCCTGCTGTCCAACGGCAGCAGCTTGTCCGACATTGCCAACAACTGGAGCCGCAACATCAGTGGCGTCAGCCATCACAAGCGTCAGGCCATGGCTGTGCTCGGCGTGAAGGGAAAGCTCGCATTGCGGAGCTTGGCCGTCCATCTGGGTCTGGCTACCCACCATTGATTTCGTACCACCGCGTCCCATTGCTCCGCCCATCAGACAGATTCACACTGTTGCGCGACTGCCAAGTCCCACTGGAACCCGACCATGCCCATGGAAATCTCCCACCTTGAGTTTCGCTACAACAGCGAGGTGATTCTGCAGGATGTGTCTCTGGAGGTACCGCAAGGTGCAAGGATCGCGGTTCTAGGTGACAACGGCAGCGGAAAGTCGACCCTGCTCAAGCTTCTCGCCGGCCTGATCCTGCCAACAGAAGGCAGCATCCACCACGAAGGCGCAGGCGCAGTCGGCTATGTCCGCAGGTATTGAACGACGACGGCTCGCTCAGCGGCGGGGAGCGGGTCAGCGGTGCCATCAGCCAGGCCCTGGCCGTCCACCCTGATGTTCTGTTGCTGGATGAGCCCACCAACCACCTCGATCGCGACAAGCGTCGGGCGTTGCTGCGCATGCTCAACGGTTTTGATGGAACGCAGATCATCGTCACCCATGACCGCGAGTTAATCGAGCGTATCTGTGATCGTCTTTGGATCGTCAGTGCCGGTACCGTCGAGGTTTTCAATGGCAGCTACAGCAGCTGGCTCGCTGAGCAGCAGATCCAACGCAGCTCGCTTGAGAAAGAGCTGCAACGTCTGCGACGACTCAAGACCGAAGCGCATGAAGACCTCATGCGTGAACAGAACCGCGCCGCCTCCTCACGGCAGCGTGGGATCAAGAGCATCCAGGAAAGAAAGTGGGCGACGGTGCGCTCTGCCGCCAAGCTCGATCGCGCTGCCACACAGCAGGGCGCAAAGGTGCTCAGCTTGCTGCCCGCCAGCAGCAGCTCACCGATGAGCTCGCCGAACTCCCTCGCGATCGCGTGATCGTGCCGACTTTCGAGATCTCGGCAGGAGACAGTCAGGACGGGACTGTGTTGCAGATCAGCGACGGCGTGGTTGGCTATCGAGACCAGGCGCACCCGGTTCTTGAAGGCATCTTCACTACGGCTCGAAAAAGGCGAGCGTATTGCGGTCATTGGCCCGAATGGCTCAGGCAAGTCGAGCCTGGTGAAGGCATTGCTGGGGGCGCCTGAGATCGTGGCACAGGGTGACTGGGTTGTCCCTGCTGCTGATCGGATTGGCGTCATTGACCAGCACTACCAGAACCTGGACGACAAACTCAGCCCTGTGGAAGTGCTTTCCGGCATCGCTCCTACCTGGTCAATGGAGCGAATTCGCACCCATCTGGCTGATTTCCTATTCCGCGGCAGCAAGGCGGTAGATCGCCTAGCTGGCGACCTGTCTGGAGGTGAGCGCGCCCGCCTCGCGTTGGCGTGCATTGCGGCCCGGCCGCCGCGCCTGCTGATTCTGGACGAAGTAACCAACAATCTCGACATGCGGACCCGTGCCCATGTCCAGGAAGTGCTGGGATCCTATCCCGGCGCAGTGCTGATGATCTCCCACGACAACATCTTCCTGGACGCGATGCAGCCAGGCCAGATTCTCGACTGTGGTCCGATCAGCCACCAACGCAGGTGAGTTGCGCATTCTTCCGACTGCTAGCTACAACAGGAGCAAGCTGCTCGCAATCATCCCCGCCGGAGATATCCGGCATCGGTGTTCCTGGTGAGACGTTCGCCAGGAGCTCACGCCCAAGTGAGGTCAGGCGCAGTTCGACCCTGTAGTCTTTTGGCTCTCCAAGCACCTTGAAGTCCGCCACTTCAATCAAGCCTTGGATGGCTAGGATATCGAGCGCGATGATCGCCCTGCGTGCACTTCGTTCAAGATAGCCGGTGCTGACGGCCTGGCCGTTGGCCACGCCTAGGAGTGCTCCGGTTTGCAGGTTGTGCATCAGCTGATGCGCGTAAGGACTGTTCCACATTCAGGGACACCTCTCAGGACTGAATTCGATGGCGACCACGCTGGCAGCTGCGAGCTCTGGCCCAGTCTCGGCAATCACGATCTCCTCACGCTCGAAGTGTGGCGAACTGCGCATCATATGCAGGAGGTAGCGCCCCTTCGTGGTGAGACCTACAGTGGCCCCGGCAAACTTCTCCCCGGTAACGTCTCGGGAGCCGATCGATGCCAGCAAGCCGGTCTGGATCATGAAGCCGTAGGCGGCTGTCACTTCCTTCCGGCCCCAGCCATGAACCTTCAACTCGGCAAGGCAAAAGCCGGGCACCGGCGTTTCAAATCGCTGTAGCATCAGTAGAGTCCGGCGGGAAGAAAGCATCCTGGTCATGCTCTAAGTCGCTCCAAGGGCGGGCGGGAGCCGGCTGCCGCCAACTCTCCGCCCAAGCTTGGCCAGCAAGGAGGGGGAAGCGAATAGAACTATTTCCAAAATGGGCTGGATCCCCCTTGGCCTACCCAGCATCGAGGCCTGCGAGCCGGGGGCATGCCCTGCGCTCAGCAGGCTTGGTGGTCCCGGGCAGGGCATGCCATGATGGGCTCTATCCCGCCATCTTCTCCTTCCATGGCTGCCATCCCTGCCCCAATCACCATCGCGTTGCTGGATGACCATCCGATCGTGCGCAGTGGGCTGAATTTTCAGCTCCAACAGGAGCCGGGACTGCAGGTCGTAGCGAGCTACGGAAGCAGCGCCGAGCTGATGGCGTACCTGGCTCGCAATGCCGTGGATGTAGTGATCACTGATTTCGCGCTGGGTAGCGGGGATATTGATGGCCTGAACTTGATCAGGGCCATCCACGTCAAATTCCCTGATACGCGAATCATCGTGGTATCGGCCCACTACAATCAGGCCACCATCGGTCTAGCCCTCAAGACCGGAGCCAGCGGCTTCATCGGCAAGGTCCACGAGCCGAAAGAGCTGGCAATGGCCGTTCTGGCGGTGATGCGCGGCAAGACCTATCTGAATCCGGATATGGCCCGCTCGCTGGATGAGTACCGGTTCTCCGGCCCTTCCGATGCCGGCGAGGAAAGCTCCGGTGACCTGCTCAGCGATGCCAAGCTGTCTCCAAAGGAAGCCGAAGTAGTCCGGTGCGTCCTGGAGGGGCTGTCGACAACCGAGATCTCGGCAAAGTTCAACCGCCAACCCAACACGGTCAGTACCCAGAAGCGTTCGGCCTATCGCAAGCTCGGCATCCATACCGACGGTGAGCTTCACCGCATCCGCCACTTGCTCAAACTCTGAGGTTTTGCGATTAGTTGAAGGGAGTAGAACCTGGGGAGGAATCTCCTGACAAGCTCCAGCCCTGGACATGCGCCACCATCTGATCGATCTCCAGCTCCAGATCAGGGCCGCGCCATCCCTCTCGCTCCACGCGATGGGACCATTCGGCCAGAACCAGATCCTGCGCCATGCCGGCAGCACCGCGTATCCGATGTGCTCGCTGACGCAGCTGAGTCTCGTCTCGACGTTGCGCAGCCTCTCTCAACATTTGTAGATCCTCCAGCAATGCAGCCTGATATCGGGCACGCAACTCAGCTTCAGAGAACTCCTCGAACGGAGCTTCCTCATCCTCATCGTTCAAGTCCAGCGACGAGCCCAGCCAGAGCCGGACAACCCCTTGGATGTCCTCGATCCGAAGCGGCTTCTTCAGAACACCATCCATGCCACTGTCCATGCACTGCCTCAAGTGAGCAGCATCGGTCGCCGCGGATATGGCAATAATCGGCGTCGTCGATCGGCGCAAAGTGGCCTCAAGCCGCCGAATCATGCGTGCCGCCTCATAGCCATCGATTCCAGGCATATGGCAGTCCATCAGGACCATGGCATAGTCGCGCTGACCAAATGCCGTCAGCGCTTGCTCAGCACTCCCTGCAATATCGGCAGCCAAGCCGATTCGTCTGAGCTGCTCGCTGATGATGAACTGGTTATCAGGATGATCATCGACCAACAACACCCGTGCACTCGCCAACGAATCATCCGCTGACACGGCCTGTGTATCTTCCGCCCCAGCTTCGGATTCGACCTGCAAGGTGACCGGAATCGATAGAGTGATCGTAGTGCCCTGCCCCAGCTGGCTCTTCAGCTTCAGCTCGCCTCCCATCAGTTGCACCAGTTCCCGACAGATGGACAGCCCCAGACCAGTACCACCGTATTGACGGGTGGTTGCAGCGTCGGCTTGGCGGTAGGCATCGAAGATCGAGGCCTGATCCTTAAGGGCGATGCCGACCCCGGTATCTGCAACCTCAATCCAGAGATCGGCGCGTTGTCCTTCCGTGGAACGGATTTCCACGCTCAGCTTGACCTGTCCCTTTGAAGTGAACTTGACTGCATTGCCGACCAGGTTCATCAGGACCTGCCGCAGCCGGGTGGGATCCACCAGCACATAGCCAGATGTGATGGTGCCCACATCGATGACAAGTGCTACCCCCTTGGCCTCTGCCTTGGCCCTGAACATGCTCGCCGTTTTGGCGGCCAACGCGGCGACGTTTGCCGGAATGACTTCCAGCTTCATCTGGCGTTCGTCCAGCTTGGAAAGATCCAGAACGTTGTCGAGCAAGGTATCAAGAACTTCGGCTCCATTGACTGCAATGGTGGCCAGCTGACGCTGCTCCGGGTTCAAAGGAGAGTCCAGCAGCATTTCAACTGCACCGACTACTGCATTGATGGGAGTACGGATCTCATGGCTCATGGTTGCCAGGAACCGAGCTTTGACGCGCTCGCTCTCCATTGCGCGTCGGCGCGCTGCATTGGCGCGGTGGGCGAACAGAACGAGCAAGCCAGCCAGTGCCGCCAACAGCAGAATGTAGGGGGCGTTGTACTCAAAGATCGCGCCAAAGGTCGGGGCACCATAATCAGTCTCCCGCAACCATTCGTCGCGCATCTGCGACTCCTCCTGCGTGGTCAGCGTGGCCAGCGCCTTGTCGATGATCGAAGCCAGCATCGGATGATCAGCACTGCTCCCCATCTGAGCCAGCATGTCCAGAGGGATTTCCGGGTGGGATATGTTCAGCTCGCTGAGGTACTTTCGGTTACTAAACGGCTGAAAGGTCATCACCGTTCCCATCGCCGCATCTGCCTTGCCCGCCACAACCGCGTCCAGCGCAGCGTCGGGCGTCGGTGCCTCCAGCACCTGCAGCTTGGGAAAGGTCCGCCGGATCATCTCGGCATACATTCCACTGGTACGAGCAGCGACCACCTTGCCATCGAGCTGGTCCATGCTCAGCACAGCCGGTGCTTCGGGCAATGTAAAAACGACGCTGGAGGCGACCAGATAGGGGCGGGACATGATCACCCGTCCATCCAGGCGAGGCTCGATCCGCCCTTTCATCACATTCGGTAGCAGCAGAACCTCACCCTTTGCAAACCGATCCTGTGCGTCCTTCCAGTTGGTCGCGTCAACAAATTCAAAGCGCAGCCCCGTCTTGCGTGTAATGAATTCAAGGTAATCCGCAGTCAACCCTTTGAACTGACCATCCTCAACATACTCAAGCGGACGTAGCCTGGCGTCGCTGGCAAAGCGTACTACCGGATGCAACTGAATCCAACGCAGCTCGGCTTGATCCAGCGCAGGCAAGCGATCGGCAGCCGATACCGCCGAAACGACCGGTGCGAGTAGACAGAAGACCGACGTAAGAAGCTTGGCAATACGCTTCACTTTACTTCCTTGAAAGGGGGCATCTATTGCTGTGCACAACACCTGACCTAGTGCTCCAAAATGAGCCTGCCGCCATCGAGGCGATTGTGCACCATGCTGCTGTGGCGTGCGATAGGCCAGATGAGCACGGCCATGGTTTTAGAAATCCTTCTATGGGCAGGCATCTTGACCCGGCTCACCATGACCATGCTCCGCCGATTTGGCCTCGTCTTCAGGTCATTAAGCAATTGCAATTGGAGGAAAGCTCTTCGGACTTTCTCAATGGTCACACCCAAATCCCCATTCGAGCGACGACTTTACTCGCGCTTCGGCACCAATGAGCCACTATGCCGAATGCCTTGAAACGCACTGCCTTGAGATCTAGCTCGACGCGCCCCTAACCAAATCACCGGGAGTAAGTAACCATGCAGGGCCCACGTACCGAAGCATCCTCGCTACCCCACACTTTGGCAAGGCGCCTTCAACCGCCCACGCCAGGACTACCCGCAAAACCTCATCAGCCAGCCCGTCTGATCGTCGCAGATGACCACCAGGTGGTCCGTACTGGCATTCGCCATCTGCTCAAACGCAAGAAGCATTGGCAGGTTGTCGGCGAAGCGCAGAGCCCAGAGCAACTTACAAAGCTGTTGGCAGAGCGTGCCTGCGATGTGCTGGTCTGCGATTACTGCATGCCTTCTCCCCTGTACCCAGACGGATCACGAATGGTGCAGGAGATCAGGGCGCGGCATCCGGGGCTCAAGATCCTAGTGATCACCATGCTTACAAACTCCACGCTGCATAGCCATATACGACATGCGGGCGCTGATGCGGTTCTTGAGAAGTCATCGCAACCAGAGTCAATACTGGCCATGATCGAGCTGCTTCTATCTGGAGTTCGATCCCCACCAAATCTCATTGACCGGCAGGCGACACGCCTCACCGCCTCGCAGATGGAGCTGATCCGAATGCTTGCCACAGGGCGCAGCATCTCCGAGATCGCCAAGGCAACCAATAGTTCTGAAGCGACGGTGATGAACCAGAAGATGGCCACATTGCGTCGACTTCATCTCAGACCAGATATCGATCTGCCTCGCTTTGCAGCCAGCATCGGGCTGGCGCATCCTCTGCCTCAGGACGGAGTCTGAGCTGTCCGTTGCCTGTGCGATCTGCCTCCGCGAAGAGGCACGCTACACTGTTCACCCAGTTCTTTCGTATCGCTGAGCCTGCTGCGCTTTGATCTCCGGATCACCTGTGATGTCCAGCTCCCGGGCCGGATGCAGCGGTTCCACCCACTATTCGCACCTGCCCAATCTAGGCGGGGCGTTTTTTCATCAGTCAATGATTCGCTGGGCTGCCCGATCACGGCGACAGAGCTACCTCTGATCTGCAGCATCTTGCAAATGGCCCCTCCTCCCGGTCGATTATTCGTCGAGCCGGGGCGCCGCAGCTTGGGCACGCGGCCGTCGTGGCAAGGTCCTATCAGCAGATTCCTGCTCACCAGAAGCATCATCCGCGGTAACGAACGGGTCCGCCTCGCATAGCTCAAGGCACCCCGGCCAGCTAGCCGGGGTGCCATCATCTACTACCAACCGATACCCACACCGACACCCACACTGCGCTCACCGCTGTTGGTGAATGCGCCGTTGAGACTGAATGTGGCCGAGCCACGCTCATTCAGCACTCGCTGGTAACCAACAGCCAACGCCGACTCCCCGTCAGCGTGACCGACACCTGCGCCAAGCCGATTGTAGGTCTGCAGACCGGCTGTGTTCATGGCCATTGCGCTCTGTGCGCTGCTCATCGCAGCCATACGGTTGAAGCGCTTGTCCATGCCATCCAGTCTCTTGTTCAGGCCCTCGACTGCTGCATCGGTGTACTGATTAGCACGATCCATTGCCTCGTTGAGCTGCTGGACATTGACCGCATCGTTCTCCTCGGTGCCGCGAGCCACGTGCTTGACACTGCGCTCCTCGCCCTCGCTGCCCACTGCCACCGCATGGTCACCCTCCGCCTTGACCGGCTGGGGACTATTGGCCTGCGCCAACGGCGCCTCTGCTGGGCTGTCCACTTCCTGGTCTGAGACCGGCTGTGCATCGGACTGCGTCATTGGCATTGCGATGCGGCCTGCATGGGCACTACGCCCCTCCAAACCGTCAATCTGGCCCTGTAGATCCTTCTGAACCGCATACAGTTGGCTACCATTGACTGCATCTCGACTGCCTGCAGCGATGAGACCATTGGCCACATTGCCAAGCACCATGCCATTGGCGCCCCCGAAGGTCAGCTGCCCGACGCCGTCCGCGCGCTCGGACGGAACTTCCTGGAAAACACGCTGGAAGCGAGCGTCAAGACTATCAATCGACGTTTCGTTTGCGGTAACGGCGCCATCCAGCGCACTCAACGCATCCCCGAGCTTGTGATAGACCCGATCACCCAGCGAGTAAGAGGGAGCGACGATCTGGCCATTCGCATCGATGCCGGCACCTCCATCGAGGCTGGCCAGGGAATCCCTCAGCTGGGCAACGGTAGCTGCATCAGTGCCCGCGGTTCCGCGCGCAACGTTGACGATGCGCCGTTTGATTCCGGAGTTACCTACGGACAACGTATCGGGTGCATCAGCAATTGAAGCATAGCCCAGGGCGATGGCATTAGTTGCCCCGCTCCGAACCTGGCTCGCTGTACCAATCGCGATGCCATTGCTTTCGGCAACCAGTGTCTCAGCACCCAAGGCAAAGCCAGCAACCGCATCAACCTGAACATAGGCTGCGCGACCTAGCGCCACGGAGTTCTTGCTCAGAGCACCGGCAAAGGAGCCAATCGCGGTGCCTCCTTCCGTATCCAACGACGCCCTCGCAGAATCCCCCAGCGCTACAGACAGAAAGCCCGCCCTTGCTGCCACGCTTTCCTGATCCGAGCCGATTGAGAGATATCTTCCCAGCTCTTCAACCCGATCAACTCGAGAATTTGTGGAGTACAGCTGAGCGCCATTGACAACGTCTCGACTCCCTGAAGCCACAAGGCCGTCAGCCACTCCGGTCAGCGACGCACCGCCAAAATCGATCACGCCATCGGATGTCCCCATCAACTGAAGGGGATGGAAATAGTCATTCTTGGCCTTAAGACCTTCAAGCTCGTTTCGGTTCCGAGAGATTTCGCTCTTCGCCTCAAACAACTGATTTCCGGTCACAGCATCGCGGCTACCAGCCTCAATGCGTCCGTCAGCGAGATTGGACAGGATCATGCCTCCAGAGCCGGCAAGCGAGACTTGCCTGGCGCCGTCGCCACGGACAGAGGGCGCATCCTGGAAAATCTCTTGAATGCGGGAGCCAACGTCGTCGATCGCTGCGTCGTTTCTGGTGATTGCTCCATCCAGTTCAGTCAACGCATCACCAACGTTACGGAAGGTCTGTCCATTCAGTTTGTAGCTTGGGGAGATGATCTGTCCATTGACGTCAACGGCAGCTCCACCACCCAAGCCTTCGAGAGCCCCCCTCAGCTGAACAATGGTGGACGCATCCCCATCCGCAGTTCCGCGCGCGATGTTGACAATTCGCCGACTCACCGTTGAGCTACCCACGGATACTGTGTCCGCCTCGCCTGCAATGGATGCGTACCCCAGCGCGACGCTGTTCTTGCCCCCCGCTCGAACTTCACTGTAGGCACCGATTGCGATGCCATTGCTCTCGGCCACGGAGGTGCTCAGACCGAGAGCGAAGCCCCCTTCGGCGTCATGCTGTACATACGATGCGCGACCAAGAGCCACAGAGTTTTTGCTCAGGGCACTAGCGAAGGGCCCGATAGCGGTACCTCCCTCAGAATCCAGCGACGCTCGGGCCGAGTCGCCCAATGCGACAGCAAGGAATCCAGCTTGAGCTTTGACGCTATCCTGATCAGCTCCAACCGACAGGAACTTGCTCAGTTCCTCGATACGACCGACCCGCTGATTGGTCGAGTACAACTGCCCCCCAGTGACGGCATCCGTACTGGCCTCGCTTGATGCGTCTCCAACGCGAATGCCAGTCAGCAGAGCCCCTTCCAGGTCAACGATGGTGCGATCATCATTGAAGCTCACCACACCCTGTAGATCGGGAATATAAGAGTCAAAGTCACTTCTCAGCATGGCAATGTCGCTGCGATTGACGTCTATGTTGGACTCGTTTCCATCGATATCCGCACGATTCACCACAATGCTGTTCGCATTTGCCACTACGGACTGCTGCTGTGCCGCAAGCGCGGTGTTGGTCTCGTGGAGCTGCTTCCCGGTAACGGCCTGGTCACTACTGGCGGCTACCAGGCCATCGGCCAACCCCGAGATGACACGCCCATTGCCAGACTTGTTATGAACATCCAGCACGGCACCGTCATTCTGCGCACCGACAAGCACATCGCCAGTGGCAGAGGCCTGGCTAAGCAGGCCACCCAGCTGTGTGACGATGCCAATGGCATTGGAGGCATCCAGCTTCGCAGCATCCGCCGCAATCTTGGCAGCATTGGCAGTTCCAGTAGCCGAGGAAACGCTCTGATTGGTTGCGTTCAGCTGGCTACCGTTTATCGCTTCATTGCTATTGGCTGACACTGCGCCAGCAGATACGCCGCTGACCACCCGCGCCCCACCGTAGCGATTGTGCAGATAGATCGAAGCTCCGGTGTTCTGTCCACCAACTTGTACCGCCCCATTGGATGCAGTCTGGCTGATCAACCCGCTAACCAAGCTGACCGTCGACAATGCCAAAGAGGCATCCGAGCGTGCCGCATTGGCAGTGTTGATGGCGGTCGCCACATTCTGATTTGTAGCGTACAGCTGATTGCCAGTGACTGCCTCCGAACTGCCCGACCCGACCCACCCGTCCCGGACATTGACAATTGATCGCCGAAGCGAATTGTTCCCGACCGAGACGGTATTGGCAGCGAGCGCCTGCGAACCACTGCCCAGAGCCACACCGCCGGTTGCATTGCTGCCAACAGAAGCCCCTTGACCCAATGCAAGCGAGACCTGCCCGTCCGCGATGGCGTTTGCGCCTAGCGCAATGGCTTTGCTAGCGCGTGCAGCTGAGCTGACACCAAGTGATATCGCGCCTGTCCCGCTAGCATTGGTTCCCCAACCAATGGAGATCGCATCCTGGGCGCGTGTTCGAGAGCCACTTCCCAGCGCGATGCTCGACTGACCGTTCGCGCTCGCGTTGTGTCCTACGGACGTCGCCGACACAGAGTCTGCCCGTGCTCCCGCCCCCAATGCCGTGCCATTATCGGTCATGACAATTGCGTGCTGACCCACTGCCGTTCCATTGGAGCCATTCACGTAAGCGTCGTTTCCGTAACCAACACTGTTGGCTCCGTTCACGATCGCCCTTGAACCCAGTACCATTGAATGGTCGCCGTACAGCTGTGCGTTCTGGTAGGAAGAGTCGTTTACCAACGCAAGTTGCTGATGAGTGGACTGAGGGGTTACAGCCCGCACATTCAAAGCTGCTCCCGATGCGTACCGCATGGATGCCATTGATTGCACAAGACGGTACTCGTCGTCGCGCTCATCGAATGATGATTCCGCCATTGCTGGAAGTGAGAGAAGAATGGCGGCACCCGCGATAAGAGTTCGCGCAGAGCGCTTTCCCCGCCCACGCGTATGCTCGCTAGCCACCATCCAACGATTCAAGGTGGCGTTCCAGATGAGTCTGTATATGCGATTCATTACATGGCTTCCTTTTATAGAGGAGTGAGAAATTGGCAATGCGATACCCTCTCCGCCGGCTTGGCTGGCAGAGGTTCGTTTGATCTAGATTGGAAGCACGCTCGCGCAGAGCTTGCTGCATTAGCTGCTAGAGAGAGATCTCTCGCTTGTGAATGCGTACGCCATGCTGACTAAGGCGATAGTGAATACGAATGCGGTGTCCCGGACTGGGTTTGAATGGAATGGCCAGCTTTTCACCTGGATACACGCTGTGCTCGACGCGGTGCTCTTGGCAGCTCCCGGCAACGTCACAGTTCTCGATCTTCATGACCCCCAGACGTACGTTGCCGCTGTTGTATAAGATCTCTCCGTCCACACGCATGTCAGCGACCGGCTGAGCCGGTATCAGGCTGATCAGTGCTCCCCAGACCAGGCTGACGCCAACGCTGGCACTTGCTCCAGCCTTCTCCTCGCCGACCTCCACCTCGACCGGAGGCCGCACGGCCTCGAAATAGACGCGATACGCAGACTCTTCGGTCACCTGCGATAATGGGATGATCCTTACCAGGCGATTTCCTCCTCCGCCAAGCACGAACTTCCCGGGCGTCACGGCGATACCTTCCAAGCTGCCAGGAGCAAGATCGACTTCCTGCTCCTGTTCAGTGGCGGCGTGCACAAGTCGAGTCACGCGAGTCTGGATGTACTGGACCTTTGGCGTCTGGGAGTAGACCCGAATCTGGCCGCCATGCTCGTCATGGACCGGTAGCCGCATCGGGTAGACACTTAGGTTCGCGTACGCTGGCCCTGCGAGCACTGAAGCAAGGACAAGAGATAGCACCCGAATGCTGGTAGTCATGCTGTTCAAAAGTATTCCTTGTCAGAAGCAGATCAGGGCGAACCGGTGGGTACGTTCATTTCGATATGAAGTACCCCTTGGTAATGACCCTCCGCCTTCGAAGAGGCGGCAACAGATGGCGTCAGCAGAGCCAGTGGAGCTGGCACGCAGTAGACCGGTTGTGTCATCCCGGGCAGGATCACCAGACGCAGAACTGCCGTATCGATACCGCTTAGGGTCCTAAGCACGCCGTTGTCCATGGCCATTGGCTTGCCCCCATACTCCAACGTGATTGCATAGTCGAGCCGGTTCTTCTCATCGGTGCCACCTTCGTCATGCCACACCGAGTACATGCCTGGTGGTCGACCAGCTACTGGGGGAGCACGATCATCAATGGTGACTTCCAGATAAGGACTTTGAGAGCCAAGACCGTCGTACAGGCACATATCGAGCGACGCACGCCCTCCGATTGTTGGCGCACCGATTGGGTTGTAGGCAATGTTGAGACCAACCAACGGTGTTGCGTCGTCCCAGAGAGGGAAGTAGATGCTCGCGTTGGCATGATCTGTAATTGTCAGGTCGAATGTGTACTTGAGGGTGAAGAAGTCCCCCGCGTTCCCACCACCGGAGGGTATACGCATCACCAAGAGCATCTCCGCCTGCCAGTGACCCGCTACCAGCTTCTCCATCTCATTGGCATCCAGCACGAGTAGTGCGCCTGTTCCTGTTGGCATGTCGCCAATGCATTCCCCATCATCGGACGTCCATAATGGCCATTGACCGGAGCTCCAGAAGTCGCTTGCGCATGCTCGTGTTGGGTAGACGCGCAGGAGATGCCCGCGTACGTTCAGGGTGGTTCGGAGATGACTTCTCTTCTCGGTGAACTGGAGAGCAATCGCTCCTGCATTCCCGACGGTTTGACCAGTGTCTTCTGTGGGACATTGGCCCTGCTGGGCATCCGAGTTGGACATGCAAGTGATGTGGATCCGCCCATATCCGTCACTGCTGTCCGAGCTGAAACCCAGCACAGTTCTCTCAGGAATAAGCACCTGATCAGGTGGCGGCGAGGAACGGTCGTAGCTAAGCACGATATGCTCCTCCCTATTGATGGGATCCGTTTCCGGCGGCCGCTGTGCACAGACCGGAAACGCGAGCAGCGCGAGGAGACCAAGCATTGCAGCGCGCAGGAGGCTCATCGTTGCACTCCACCGGCAGCCACAGTCGGTACCTGCTGGGGCAGACTCTGCTCGCGCAGCAGCCGCTGCACACGCGCCTGCTGCTGGACCTGCGCAGGGAGGCGGTTCACAGCTATAGGCTTGCAGCGCACGGCTCCGACCAGAAGCACGACAGCACGCTTTTCGCGCACCTGCAGTGGGCACTCCAGCAGATGATTGGACTGCAGCAGATACAGGGTCCTTTCACGCTGCGGGAAGTCGGCGACGAAGCCGCCGTCACGCCCCAGCGACGGGAGCGGCGCATTGAGAATTCGTGCTCCGTCCAACGCCTTACCTTCACCATCGTGCGCGCGCCCGATGAAGGTGTATGTAAGATCAATTCCAATGGGCATGAGCATCATTCGTCCAGGTGGCAGGAAGACAGACGCACCCACCCCAAGACCGTCAACCCTCACAGATGCAGCCACTTCATGTGAACTGACGTCTTGGACCTCGGTACGACTGGCGGTGTAGCTAGCCAGGGGTAGCAAGCGACGATCACCGAAGTGCAGCAGATGGCGACGAGCCCCGCTGACCCGCACTTCCGCTGCCAGGCCCTGAAGGGCGAGGTCATCTGGACTCTCAACCTCAACACCTACGCCTGCGCCTGAACCCGTGCCCGTGTCGATGCCCCAATAGAGGCCAGAGCGCCCCCAGGCGAATGACGAGGAGTGCGTCGCGCTGTAGCTCATTTCGCTCTTTCCACCACCTTGGAAGCGCGAGACGGTCGCCGCATTGGCGCCGAAGCGGTCCTGCGTTCGCACGCTCGCAAGCACACCTTCGCGCTTCTGGTTGCCTCCACTGATCTCACCACCAACCTCCCTGAAGCCACTTTCTGTTTCCCAACGGCGCACTTGGCCTGCGCGCCATGTCGTCGTTTGAGGAGCATCTCGCCCCTTCTGAAGATCCAGGCCAAGACGATCCTGCCTGGTCATCGCCGGCCGTCTTGTCAGACGGGTCAACGACAAACTCAGGTACGCGCCTCTGTCGCGGTCGCGGCCTCCATTGCCGGCATTTCGCTGTTGGAATACGCCAACCCTGGTCGCCAGGTTGAAACCTCGCCACTGGAAGCTACGGCTGAAACTTGCCTGCAGAGAGCGCGTCAACCGGGGTTCCCCTTGGAACTCAACGAGCGGAGGCACTGGAACCCAAGGCTGTTCCAGCCATGGTGGCGGGTTGTTGGCATACCGCGGAGCAAAGGTCATTCGCCGCGTGTATCCCAGATAGGCCGTTCCACCCGCAAAAGGAGCTGAGATGGATCCACTGAGTGAATCCTGGCAACCCAGCGATTCGGCTGTGTAGGTCAGTCCGTTGCAGGCACCTCCACGCATTCTCTGTTGGAACACATTGAAGGAAACATGGTGACGATAGCTGGCTTGGTGCTGCATACCTCCACTACCGTCAGCACCGCGCAGAATCGCAGTACTTCCGCTGAATTCATGACTACCGATTGTCTTGCGGGCATCCAGGCGCACCTCGGCGTAGCCCACTCCATCGACAACAGCTACGCCGGCGGTACCCGCCAGATCTCGATGGAGCGGCACCCGGACTCCGGCCTGAAGCGATGAGTCGTGATCGCGCATGCCCTCAGAGACGACCCGCCCTCCCTGCACGAACCATTGAAGGGTTTGATCGTTCCAGTTGGAGCCGCTCTTGTTGAACGGTACGTCCTCGCTGCGTACCAGCACCCCATCCTCGAACACCTGCAGGGTTACCACGTAGCTTCCTGCTGGGAAGCGCGTCGTATCCAGGTCATTGATGCCGCCATCCAGATAGAAGCTTTGGAGCAGACGCGCACCCTCGTATGCATCCACACGGGCATTACGCCCAAGCAGCACTGTTACTGGGCTTCCTTGTGCCGCCAGGCTTTGGTCGACGTAGGCCTGTGTGGTACCAAAACGGATGCCTTCGAACCGATCGAGCGGTAGCATTCCAAGCGCGAAGCTCCCACCCAGAGGGCTTGATAGATTGCGGCGATCCATGCGCCCAACCTGGACATAGTGGCGACGTTCAATGTCATGTCTGAAGTAGGCGTCGTTGACCTCCAGCCGCTGGAAACTACCTCGACCTCCCACTTGCTGACGGGCGTAGGTCCAGTCAATGCCAGCATGAGTGTCACGCGTCACACCGAGCACCCCACTACCTTGGGCAGATAGGCTCTGGTAACCCCGTCCACCTCCGACATTGATCGTTTGCTGATGAAAGAACGCGTTCCGTGAGCCGGCACTGGGCTCGTGATAGCGCTCGTGGGCTGGAGTCACTGAAGGCAGCCATTGACGGGCAACGAACAGCTCCAAGGCCGCCTGCCCTTCGTTGTAGATTGCTTCCACGGCGCCTGGATCCTGCGGCGGCGGTAGATAGCCGCAGCCCGCGTGCTCAGCACCATGGAGGCAGGACAGATGGCCGTTTCGAGGCAAAGTACCTGAGAGCGCCGGCAGTAAAGCGGCCTGCGCCTCTGGGCTCAGCTCAAGGGCAGAAAGAACCTTCTCCGGATCCTCCACACGTACGCCATCGGGCGTAACCAGCACGGGCCAGAGACCGGCCGAACGTCCAAGAATGCGCACATCCAAGTGCTCAACCTGACCGGCTACTAGCTCTTCAAATCCGGCCGGCACCGGACTAGCTGCCACGGGTGCACATGCGAGCGCAGCCAATAGCGCCGCGCTCAGCTGCGAATGTACTAGGGTCTTCTTATGCATGAGAGGAGCCAGAGGCGCCGCCGCTCTTAGACGGCGGCGCCAAAGGATTCACTTACGGAGCCTGTGCCAGCACGATGCTCACGACGCCCTCGTACAAGCCAGCTTCCGCAATCGCGGCCTGGACCTTCTGCTTGATCAGCAGCGGCATTGCAATCGAGGCACCCGGAATGTCGCTACCCGTGAACAGGTCCGCAGCATCAAAGGTCTGCTCGGTGGTGCCAAGCTCTTTTCCGCCCAGGCTAACAGTCAGCGGAACAGGCTGCCCCACACCGAGGGTTGCCGCCAGCTCTGCATCCTGCGCCAGACGTACCAAGACAGCCTTCTTGTCATCATTGGCAAAGATGCGCACGGATTCCGTCCAAGCGCTAAGTCCACCAGTACCGACAGGACCGGGTCGATGGGACATTTCCACCATATCGTCCAGTGCCGTGCCATCTGCCTTGAGCAGAGCCAAGGTCGGATCCACGGTTGCCCACACCTTGATGTCTGCCTGGGTAGCGTGAGCGGAGAGCGAGACCGTCGCGAACACGGCGGCGGCAAAGAGCTTCTTCAATAGATGCATGGGGCGAATTCCTTAGATTGATGCCTTGGATGACTGACAGCAGATCGGCATGCCATTGCGGCACGGCGCTGTCAGCCCGGAACAATAGGAACTCGCGCCTCAGTGAACCATACAAAAACTTTACATGTTCCTTTGCACTTGCTCGCCGCAGGGAAGATCCAAGATTCGAATTCCGAACGGGCATGAGCTGGGCATGGGTAGCCCCACAATTCGAACAATCACGAGAGAGTTCTTCCGATATCTCTTCAGCATTCATCCGTAGGATTACGAGAAGATCTGCTCTCTACAGGCGGATCATTCAAATAGCGTAGCGACTCAGCTACAGCCACCTTCTCGCATCGCATCGAGGTCATAGTGCCCGACCCAGTTCTCTCGACGACGAAGATCACGCGACAAGCTTACTCAGCGCCTAGCCATCGATACGCATCGGTGTGAGTACGTTGTGCGCTGGGAAGGCTCGATCGTTCAACCTAAGCAGAACTCCCGTCAGGATTCTGCTAGCAGATGATCACGACGTAATACGCATCGGCGTCCGACATCTTGCCCGCAGCATGAAGTCGTGGCGTGTGGTCGGCGACGCAGGCAACCCATCTGAGCTGCTGGGGCATAGCGCATTACCCACCTGCGACGTCGTCGTGATGGACTACTGCATGCCCGGTGGTGAGCAACCAGATGGGCTGCATCTGATCAGCGCACTTCGTCGCCGAAATCCAGATCTACGCATTGTGCTTCTCACCATGCTACGCAATACGCGCGTACTCGAGGCGGCGCTGTCCGCCGGCGCAGACGCTGTGGTTGAAAAGATCGACGCAGCGGTGGAACTTCTGGTTGCGATTGCAGCAGCTTCTCGTGGCGACCCCTACATTTCCACATCAGTCAGAAAGAGACTGATCGACGGTGACCAATGCCTCAGCACCCGATTGACGACCTCACAACTGGAGGTCGTCCGTATGCTTGCTGGCGGCCTCTCCATCTCACAGATTGCACAGCAAACTCACCGAACGGTTAGCGCCATAAGTCGACTCAAGACCGCGGCCATGGCTCGACTTGGCGTTGAGCACTCCCTGGAACTTCATAGCCATGCTGTCATGATGGGGTTGTCGCCAGTAAGATGATTGGTTCGACCGCGCACGCAGGAATCGTCTCCGCCTTACTTCAATTTCCTCCGGGCCTTAGATCGCCCTGGATGGCGCGGCGCACCTTGCTTGCTTCAGCTTCCGACCCGTGATGGATGTCGATTCCGGTCCGCACAGGAGCCAGAGAGGCAAGGCATTGCTATAGATGAACTGACATCGCTCAAGCAACAGTTTTCGGGCTGGCAGATCAATCTAGCTTGACTGCTATATTTCCCGGCCCAAAGGGAGATCGGACATGCAGAAGTCATTCAACATACTTTTTCTAGTGACTGTGATGGTCATCAGCATCCTCTTTGGCATGGCCATGAACGCAACTCGGCCGTCAGATCTGACGCTGGACCAGCTATTGACCCTCGGAGCAGCCATTGCAGCAGCCCTTGGCACCTGGGCCGTCGGCATCGGAGCAATGCACTACGCAGAGCGGGCTCATGAGCTGAGACTTTCAGAGAACCGGCAGGCATACCAGCGAGAGTTCATTGAGTTGCGCGCGAGGATCGTCAATATCAATTCGGCGATGGACGTCTACTTGAACATCGTCAAGATGTGCGACGGCACTCCAGGCTCGATCGATTCACGCCACACCGCAGTGCACGCCATAACCGACCTCCTTCCCAGGTCTCCACTTGGGATCGCGGGGATGCTCGCCGAAGAGGATCGCGTGACTTGCCACACCATCGACGTAACGATTGTCATGCTCCGCGTTTCGTCCAGCCAGTTCTTGATGTCGTATCCCGTGCCGACCGCATCCGCTGTCGATCAGAAGGTGAAGTGTGCCCCAGCCCCGGAGATCTTTCGGACGATCTGGCCTGCGGATTTGAGCAAGTCGAGCGAGCAGGATGTGCAAGCCGCTCTAACCGAAGAAACGGCGCATTTCCTGTACATAGTCGCGCAGCTTAAGAGCATCTCGAAGCTCGCAAAGGATCTCACGAAGAGCTTGGACGCGAAGCAGATTCACTTGGGGCCTATGCAATAACTCCGCCGGCAAGTAGTCGACCAGCGGGAGACCTGATACCCCCCCTGCATGACGGCCTATCGAGCGAGTCGTCGCCCCAAGCGGCATCAGCATTTCTTCAGTTGTCACGCAAGATCGACATTCGCCACGCCTACCGTTCGCAATTGATCCAGATAGTCAGCCCATGACTGCATCATCTTTCTACGTTCAGGCAGGTGTGTCGCGCGGTTGTAGGCGCGCCCCAGCGGGTCCTTGACTGCATGGGCGAGCTGGTGCTCGATGTAGTCCGGTCGATAGCCCAACACTTCGTCCAGCACAGTTCGCGCCATTGCGCGGAAGCCGTGGCCCACCATGGTGTCTGAATCAAAGCCCAGGTACCTAAGAGCGGCGTTAAGCGTGTTCTCGCTCATCGGCTTTAGCACACTGCGTATGCCGGGGAACACGAACTCGCTTTGCGAGGTATAGGGATACAGATCACGCAGCACATCCACAGCCTGCCGGGACAAAGGGACGACGTGCGGCGTCTTCGTCTTGCTGGTGACGTACCGCCATTCACCGGCGTCAAGGTCGATGTCGGCCCAGTTCGCCTTTCGCAGCTCACCGGGACGTACAAAGGTCAGCGGAGCGAGCTTCAAAGCAGCCTGTGTTACGCGAGAGCCCTGATAGCTCCATAGCGCGCGCAGCAATCCGGCGATCTCTGAGGGATCGGTCATGGCGGCAAAGTGCTTTGTCCGGGGCTGCTCCAGAGCTCCGGCCAGGTCCTGGGCAGGGTTGCGCTCCGCACGCCCAGTGGCGATTGCATACCGGAACACTCGTCCAGCATGGGACCTTGCTCGATGAGCGGTCTCGACAACCCCCCTCTGCTCCAGCTTCCGCAGCGCGGCCAGAAGAATCGGGGCAGTTATGTCCGACACTGGCATGTTAGCCAACATGGCCAGGTCCTTCTCAATCAGTCGACGCTCTCGCACCACAGATCCTGGGGAGAGCCCCTCTCTGGTCCGCTTCGCCAACAGCTCCAATCCAATTGCGGAGAACGTAGCGCTCGCCTTCTCACTATGCGTTGCCTTCTCAGTCCTCGCCACCTGGGCAGGATTGGCGCCGCCGCGGAGCATGGCCTTCAACCTATCGCGCTCAGAACGCGCCGCCTGGAGCCCCATTGCTGGGTACTCATCCAAGGTGACGATGCTTGCCTTGCCAAGGAAGCGATAGCGATAGCGCCAAGCCTTGCTACCTGCAGGACGAATCTCGATCACCAAGCCGTTCGTATCGGCCACTCGATAGGCCGCTTCTCTTGGTTTTAGTGCACGAATCTTGGTGTCAGTAAGCATGTGAGTCAGATGTTTGTGAGTCAGGCGAAACTTGACCGCCCTCTGACTCACACACTGACTCACTTCTTAGGTGGATGCAAGCAGACCGGGGTAGACTCCGGCGGCACCCAAACCCTTATTTCTCAGCACTTTCGGAGGTTTTTTGGACTGATTTGGACGTACTCAGACGCCTAATTGGTGGGCCCACCAGGATTCGAACCTGGAACCAAGGGATTATGAGTCCCCTGCTCTAACCGTTGAGCTATAGGCCCTGCGCAGCGCCACAGTGTAGTGGAGCACGACCGGAGTCGGCTACTCAATCGGCAGTAGCTAGTGCGTGAGCAACATGCTGCAACCGCTTCTCGGCTATCCCAGCGAACCGCTCCATCTCCTGCAGATGCGCTTGGAACAGCGCCACTGCCCTCATGGCCCCCTCCAGCCCCTTCTGATTGCCGCTACCGAAGCCCTCGATCAATCCCGCTCCAGACTGCGTCAGCAGCGCGAACGTCGCGCGTCTGGCAAACCCCAGCCGATCCTCCCGTTCGTCCTGCATCACTTCATTCCAATCCAGGAGGGGCGGGAAGTCACACGTATCTGCACTAACCCGGTCGCCAGCGCCCTTGCCGGCTATCGCCTTCAGTCTCATCTTGGATCTCCTACGATTCGTCGAACCTTCTACGCCTCCTGTTGAGAGAGGCGGCCGGGTGCTTCAACACGGTCGTAGGGCCGCCCGCAGCTTTTCCCCTTGCGGGGTCTTGTATGGCTGCGCGCCACCCGGCCAGGAACCTTTGAACTCGCCGGGGTAACGAGTGATGCGGTTTGACCCTGGATTGCCTGCTGTTGCTGTTGCGGCAGACAGCCCTCCTACGACGGTGTGTTGAGCACCTGCGGGGACTGTGTGGAAGAGAAGGTAGTGGCTTCAATTGTTGTATGCGACAGGGCATGCGGGAGCCATGGCGACTCAGAAGGCTCGACGCACTGGGGCAATTGAGGATTGAGCTGACCAGCTTCTGCCCGTCGCACGGAGTCGCGCGCTATTGCTCAACAATGCTCAAGCCGGTTGCGTCAAAAGGCGCAAATATTGGCGGTCGGAGACGACGAAGAATTGGCCAAAGCGTCATCGCGGCAGAGCAGCCGAGCATGGGCTCGGCTCTACAGAAGGCACCCTCGCCATCCGGCCCCAGCCCAAAAGAAAAACCCCGCCGAAGCGGGGTTTCTCTCAACACATCAGCACGCGCTGGAAATCAATCGATATCCAGGAAGCTGCGCAGCTGCTCCGAACGGCTCGGGTGACGCAGTTTGCGCAGGGCCTTCGCTTCGATCTGGCGGATGCGCTCGCGGGTCACGTCGAACTGCTTGCCGACTTCCTCGAGGGTGTGGTCGGTGTTCATGTCGATGCCGAAGCGCATGCGCAGCACCTTGGCTTCCCTCGGGGTGAGGCCGGCCAGCACGTCGCGCACGGTTTCAGACAGATTGATGTTGGTGGTGTTTTCGATCGGGGACTCCACGTTGGTGTCCTCGATGAAGTCGCCCAGATGGGAATCCTCGTCGTCGCCGATCGGGGTTTCCATCGAGATCGGCTCCTTGGCGATCTTCATCACCTTGCGGATCTTGTCTTCCGGCATGTCCATTTCCTTGGCCAGCTCCTCCGGCGTAGCCTCGCGGCCGTACTGCTGGAGCATCTGGCGGGAAATGCGGTTCAACTTGTTGATCGTTTCGATCATGTGCACCGGAATACGGATGGTGCGCGCCTGATCGGCGATCGAACGGGTGATGGCCTGGCGGATCCACCAGGTCGCATACGTGGAGAACTTGTAGCCGCGACGGTACTCGAACTTGTCCACGGCCTTCATCAGGCCGATGTTGCCTTCCTGGATCAGGTCGAGGAACTGCAGGCCGCGGTTGGTGTACTTCTTGGCGATGGAGATCACCAGGCGCAGGTTGGCCTCGACCATTTCCTTCTTGGCCTTGCGCGCCTTGGCTTCGCCGTAGGCCATGGCACGGCTGAGTTCCTTCAGCTCGTCCAGGTCCAGCAGGGTGACCTTCTCGATGTCGATGGTGGCCTGCTGCTCGGACACGATCTGGTCCTTCACTTCACGCAGCGCCGAAGACCACTTCTGCTTGCGCTTCAGTGCGTCTTCCACCCATTCCAGGTTGGTCTGGTTGCCTTCCCAGGAACGGATGAAGTCCTTGCGCGGCATGCGGGCAGTGACGGTGGCCAGGTTCAGCACGCGGCGCTCGTGCGCCTTGATGCTGCCCATGGTGTCGCGCAGCTGCTTGGTCAGCACGTCGGTCAGCGGCAGCGGCAGCTTCAGGGTGACGAACACCGCCGACATCTCCTCACGGAGCTTCAGCAGGTTCTTCTTGTCGCCCTTGGCAGCAGCCTTCTTGAAAGCGTTGAGGGCATCGCCCAGCGCCTGCATGCGCGCGGCGACTTCCTCCGGATCCGGACCGGTCGGTGCGGCTTCTTCATCGCCGCCGTCGACGTCGTCTTCTTCCTCGTCGGCGTCCGCGTCGGCGTCGTCCGCGTCATCGGCCACGGCAGCGGCGGGAGCCGGCACGTCGTCGGTCAGGTCGTTGAAGCCGACGATCACTTCGGCAAGGCGCTTGCGGCCTTCCTTGTGCGCTTCGTAATCGGTCAGCAGCGATTCGACCGACACCGGGAACTGGCCGAGTGCGGCCTGGACCTGGGACAGGCCTTCTTCGATGCGCTTTGCAATGGCGATTTCGCCTTCGCGGGTCAGCAGCTCGACGGTACCCATTTCGCGCATGTACATGCGCACCGGGTCGGTGGTACGGCCACCTTCGGTGTCGAGCGCGCTCAGCGCGGCGGCCGCTTCTTCGGCTGCGGTGTCGTCGACCTCACGGTTGCCCGTGTTGCCGTCGTTGAGAAGCAGGGTTTCCACATCCGGAGCAACTTCATGGACATCAATGCCCATGCCGTTGATCATGCCGATGATGTCTTCGATCTGTTCCGGGTCGACCATGTCGTCCGGCAGATGGTCATTGACTTCGGCATAGGTCAGGTAGCCCTGTTCCAGGCCCTTGCTGATCAGTTGCTTGATTTCGGATTGGGCAGGACGTTCGTTGGCCATGTAGTGCTCGCGCCACCGGCTAGGGGGAAATAGGGAACGTAGCATTATACCAGCCCGGGGCCCGGCCTGCCGGGCGGTGGTCCCGGCGGCCTAGGGCCTGAGGAGGAAGGTCACGGGACCGTCATTGACCAGGCTGACGACCATATGGGCACCGAAGCGGCCCGTTTCCACCCCCGGCGCGTGATTTTCACGACAAATGTCGACAAATCGATTGAACCCGCGTTCAGCCTCCTCCGGCGGTGCCGCGCTGGTGAAGCTCGGCCGCATGCCGGAACGGGTGTCCGCGGCCAGGGTGAACTGGCTGACCAGCAGCAGGCCGCCGCCGGTATCACGCAGCGAGCGGTTCATTCTGCCGGCCTCATCTGCAAACACACGGTAGCCAAGCAGGCGTTCGGCCATTCGCTGCAGCTGGGCCTCGGTATCGCCCGGCTCCATGCCGACCAGGGCCAGCAGGCCGGGGCCGATCTGCCCCACCGCTTCCCCTTCCACATGCACGGCGGCCTGGCTGACACGTTGAATCAGGACGAGCATCGGCAGGCTTCCAGGCAAGGGGCCGGCCACGATAGCAGCGCCCTTGGCTAAACTGGGGGTGATGAATCCACACCGCAAAGCCCGGCTGGTCTACCGCGCCACCACCCTGTTCGCCCGCCTGCCCTGGCCGCTGCTGCGCGGATTCGCGCGCGCCCTGGCCTGGACGTGGGTGCGCCTCGATGCCCGCGAAAGCCGCGTCACCCGCCGCAACCTGGAGCTGGCCTACCCGGAACTGGACGCGCCGGCACGCGACCGCCTGCAGCGCGACCTGCTGCGCTCCACTGCCCTGCAGGCGATCGAGACCCTGCGCCTGTGGAGCCGGAAGCCCGAAGACAACCTGCGCCTGCACCTGAAGGAGCGCCATGGCCAGGCGTTGTACGACGCGGCCCTGGCCAGCGGCAAGGGCGTGATCGTGGCGGCCCCGCACTACGGCAACTGGGAGCTGCTGAACCAGTGGCTGGCCTCGCGCGGGCAGATCGCCATCGTCTACAAGCCGCCGGAGGACGAGGCCAGTGATGCCTTCCTGCAGATCGTGCGCGGCGGCCACAACGTGCAGCAGGTGCGTGCCGAGGGCCCGGCCGTGCGCCAGTTGTTCAAGGTACTCAAGGACGGCGGCGCCACCGGCATCCTGCCCGACCAGCAGCCCAAGGCCGGCGACGGGGTGTTCGTGCCGTTCTTCGGCGTGCAGGCGCTGACCATGACCCTGGTCAACCGGCTGGCCGAGCGCACCGGCGCGACGGTGCTGTACGGCTGGTGCGAGCGCATCGGCCCGGACATGGAATTCGCCCTGCACATCGAGCCGACCGATCCGGCCGTGGCCGACCCGGACCCGCAGGTCGCCGCCACCGCGCTCAACGCAGGCATCGAACGCATCGCCCGCCGCGATCCGGCGCAGTACCAGTGGACCTACAAGCGCTATACGCTGCGGCCACCGGGCAGCGGCGAGGAAGACCCGTACGCGACCGACGAGCATCCGCACTGAGAGCCGCTCCACCCGGCCTGCGACACACCGCCGCAGCACGTTGAATACGGCGCTGGCGCCCCCATAGAGACACCGATGTCCGCCTCCCCCGGTCCTGCCATGTCTGCTCCCTCCCTGTTCGGTGATCCGGCAGCGATCCGCTGCGAGCGCGCGGTCGCCGAACTGCGCGCCGGTCGCCCGGTCCTGCTCCACGATGGCCAGGGCCAGCGCCTGGCGGTGATCGCGCTGGACAGCGCCACTGCCAGCAGCTTTGCCGCCTTCGCCAGCGCCGCGCGCGAGCGCCATTACCTGTATCTGACCGCCACCCGCGCCCGCGTGCTCGGCGTGGAGGCACCCGAGGGTGCACGCCTGCCATTGGCTGGCATTGCGTTCGATGCCCTGCCCTCGCTGGGTTACCTGCGCGAACCCGGGCCGATGCCCGCGGCCTGGAGCGCAGGCGATGCGTTCGATGCCGGCGCGGTGGAACTGGCCCGGTTGGGCCTGCTGCTGCCGGCGATGGTGGCCGTGCGCCTTGAGGCGGCCGACAACACCTTTGATGGCGCCGCCGACGTCGGCCTGTGCGACCTGGCCGAAGGCGCTGCGCATGCCGCACATGATTACGAACTGGTGGCGCGTTCTCCGGTGCCGCTGCGCGATGTCGGCATGACCACGTTCGCGGTGTTCCGCGGCGGCGTCGCCCAGCGCGACCAGGTGGCGATCATCGTCGGCGAACCGGACCTGTCCGCCGTGGTGCCGGTGCGCGTGCATTCGTCGTGCCTCACCGGCGACCTGTTCGGTTCGCTCAAGTGCGACTGCGGCGACCAGCTGCGCCGTGGCCTGCGCAAGCTGAAGGAACTGGGCGGCGGCGTACTGCTGTACCTGGACCAGGAAGGCCGTGGTACCGGCATCGCCGCGAAGATGCGCGCCTACGGCTATCAGCATGACGGGCTGGATACCATCGACGCCGATGCGCAGCTGGGCTTCGGCGCCGACGAGCGCCGCTATGGCAGCGCGGTGGCGATGCTGCGCGGGCTGGGTGTGTCCCGTGTTGCCCTGCTCAGCAACAACCCGACCAAGGCGCAGCGCCTGCGCAACGCCGGCATCGAAGTGCTGGACTGCATTCCGGTCACCGGCGAGATCACCGCCGAGAACGAGCACTACCTGCGCACCAAGGCCGACCGTGCCGGCCACCTGCTGGACGTCGACGCGCTGATCCAGGCCGCCCAGTAACGCGGGCGACCTGCTAACGTCTGCGCGGTGCGGCCATCACCGCGCCTGCCCGCCCTGCTGCCCGACGGACGCCCGCGTGACCGAACTTCCCTTGCCTGTTGCCGCCACCGAAATGCCCCTCGACCACTGGCACCCCCTGCCGCGGCGCGCTGCCCGGTTGGCGGCGCTGGAGGGCGCCTTCGGCGGACTCTTCATCCCTGGCGCACCGCTGGCGGCCGTCTGGTGGTTCTTCGATCTTCCCGGGGACCTGTGGGCTGCATCGCTGGGCCTGCTGGTCGGCCTCGCCTTCGGTGGCTGGATCGGCCATCGCCGACTGACCCGCACCCGCTGGCGACTGGATGCACAGGGCCTGGGCCTGCGCCGCGACCTGATGTGGCAGCTGGAGACCCGCATTCCCATTTCGCGCGTGCAGCACCTGGACCTGCGGCGCGGGCCGCTGGAGCGGCGTGCTGGCCTGGCCACGCTGATCGTGCACACCGCCGGCACCCGCCTGAGTGCGGTCACCGTCAACGGCCTGGACGAAGCCGATGCCGAGCGCCTGCGTGACACCCTGGCCCATCAGCTCGACCAGGACGCCGACGCCCTGTGAGCCTGCCGCCGCCCCTGCCGCCGTCGCTGCCCAGTGGTGGCGCAGAACATCGCCTGCACCCGTGGTCGTGGCTGTTCGTGCTGTTGATGCAGCTGCGCCACTATTTCCTGCCGCTGGTCGCATTGCTGGTGTTCGGCCAACGCGGCGACCGCGATCCGATGTGGGCACAGTTGATCCCGTTGACCGCCATCGCCGCACTGGTGCTGGTCTCGGTACTGCAGTACCTCAGTTACCGCTACCGCATCGGCAACGATGCGATCACCGTGCGCAGCGGCCTGCTGGCGCGCAACCGGCGCGAGATTCCCTTCGCCCGCATCCACAACGTGGAAGTGCGGCAGAACCCGTTGCATCGGTTGTTCGGAGTTGCCGAGCTGCGCCTGGAGTCGGCCGGCGGCGTGCGCCCGGAAGCGGAGATGCGGGTGCTGCGGCTGGACCAGGCGTTGGCCCTGGAACAACTGGTGCGCCAGCGTGGACAGGCGCCCCAGCCGACGCCGGGCGACGCGCCGGCTGCCAGTGTCGTGCCGTCCGACGACGAGCAGGTCCTGCTGCGCCTGTCGAGCTGGGATGTGCTGCGCATGGGCCTGCTGTCCAACCGTGGCTGGGCACTGGCGATCGCCGCCTTCGGTGTTCTGTTCCAGACCGTACCGCGCCCGGTCATGGACGATGCCATCCAGCGCGGCGGGCGCGAGGCCTTCGGCTACGCCAGCCATCTGCACACCGGGGTAACCGGTGGGCTGGTGCTGCTGGCCGCGGTATTGCTGCTGGGCTGGCTGCTGCTGCGGGTGTTGTCGGTGGTGCTGACGCTGCTGCGTTACCACGGCTTCACCCTCAGCGAGCGCGAGCGGCGCCTGACTGTCTCCACCGGCCTGCTCAGCCGCACCCGCAGCAGCGTCGCACGCCGCCGCATCCAGGCCTGGACGCTGGGCGAGAGCACCCTGCAGCGCTGGTTCGGGCTGCGCCAGCTGCGCATCGACAGCGCCGCCGGTGGCCCCGCGCGCGATGACGATCGCGCGCTGCGCGAACTGGCACCGCTGGCCGGCGCCAGCGCCTGCGACGGGCTGGTGCGCCACCTGCTGCCGCAGCTGCAATGGCCGCCGCAGCAGTGGCAGCCGATACCGCAACGTGGATGGTGGCGACTGTCGTTGTCCACGTTGCTGACAGTGCCGTTGCTGACCGCCGCGCTGTACTGGCGCTGGGGCCTGCCGGCGCTGGCACTGCTGGCCTGGCTGCCGGTCAGCCTGTTGATCGCGCACCGGCAGATGGCACGGATGGGCTGGCACCTGGACGGCCAGTTTGTGGCGGTGCGCGGCGGCTGGTGGAAGCGCTGGTGGCGCTGGGCCGAGCTGGACAAGGTGCAGGGCCTGCGCCTGCAGCGCTCTCCGCTGGACAAGCTGCTGGGCACGGCCAGCCTGCAGCTGGACACCGCCGGTGCGCACGGCGATGTGGCACTGGCGCTGCGCTACCTGCCGCGAGCGCGTGCACAGGCGTTGATGGAAGAACTGGCGACGGCGCTGGCGCGGCGGAAGCGGCGGTGGTACGCGGCCGCGCGTTGAATTGACCATCCACGCATGGCGTGGATCTACCGTAGAGCCGAGCCCATGCTCGGCTTGCCGCAGCCGAGCATGGGCTCGGCTCTACAGGACCTACGTCACCGTTGCGACGGCCCCCAGTAGCCCAGATCCTTGCGGATCTGCAGGTCACGCACCCAGCTGCCGAACGGCTTGCGACGCAGCACACCCATCTCGCCGGACAGGAAATCCTCCGTCGCGGCGATCACCCGCTCGCTGGACAGGCCATCGCGGTACGGGTGGATGGTATCGGCGTAGCGCACGATCTCCGCCTGCAACGCCGCATCCGGATGCAGCGCGCGCGCCAGCATGGCCGGCAGCTGCTGCGGATCGTCGAAATCGATCATGTGCGGCTTCGGCACGCGGTTGCGGAAGGTCACCACCGGCTTGTGCTGGACGATGAACTCGGAAACGATCGATGAGGTGTCCGACACCAGCACGTCGGCGGCGCGCTGCGCGGCCATCACCTGCTCCGGTTCGATGAAGCGCGCATTGGCGCCGGCCAGCGCGCGGTAGCGTTCGAACAGTTCCGGCGGGCACTTGGGGTGCAGGGTCAGCAGCCAGTAGTGCTGCCCGGCGGCGATGTCGGCGGCGATCTGCGCATGCAGGTGCGGGGCCGCACTCAAGCGCTCGGTGAAGGTTGAACCGAACAGGATCACGGGGCGGCCGCCGGCGGCACTGCGCAGCGCGGCACTGTCACCGCCATCGTCGCGGAACAGCGGGTCCAGCTTCGGCCAGCCGGTTTCGGCCACGGCAAAATGACCCTGCAGTGCCGCGATCTCGCGGAACGGCGCGGTGGTGGCAGGGCCCTGCGTGCAGTAAAGGTCGAACATGCCACGCACCCGGAAGTGGCCACGCGCGCTGTCGCGCTTTTCCACGTTGAAGCCATGGAACAGCTGCACCTTGGCCCCCGACAGGAAGGTCGGCACCCAGTTGGCCGCGCTGAACACCGCCCGCGGGCGCATCGCCAGCGCCTGCTTCAGGCCGATGTTGGGCACGCCGGGCAGCTGGCTGCCGGCCGCACCATCTTCGAACCAGGCCGCCACTTCCTGGCCGGAAGCGTGCAAGGCCTGCACCAACGGGGCGAGAATAGGCAGCGCATAGCGCTCCGTCGCAAACAACAGGTACCCGGCCATCATGTCCTCCACGACCGCTCCCATCGAACGGCCTCGCATCTCGGCCTGCATTATCGCGTTCAACGAGGCCGGGCGCATCGGCGACTGCCTGGCCTCGCTGGCCTTCTGCGACGAGATCGTGGTGGTGGACTCGTATTCCACCGACGCCACGGTGGCGATCGCCGAGGCGGCCGGCGCCCGCGTGCTGCAGCGCCCGTTCGATGGCTTCCGCAGCCAGAAGGCGTTCTGCGTCGAGCAGGCCACCCATGACTGGGTGCTGTGCCTGGACGCCGACGAGCGCATCAGCCCGGAACTGCGCACGGCCATCGAGCAGGCCCGCGACGGCGGTTTTGCAGGTCATGCCGGTTACCGCTTCGCGCGCCTGTCGGAGTATTTCGGCCGGTTCCTGCGCCATGGCAATGCCTATCCGGACCGGGTGCTGCGCCTGTTCGACCGCCGCCAGGGTGGCTGGCGCGGCAAGCGCGAAATCCATGAGGCGGCCAGCGTCGATGGCACCGTCGGCACCCTGCGCGGGGACCTCATCCACTTCCCCTACCGCTCGCTGCAGCAGCAGCTGGCCAAGACCGAGAAGTACGCGCGGATGATGGCCGAGCATGAGTTCGCGCGCGGCAAGCGGGCCACCCTCGGCAAGCTGGTGCTGGCCCCGGCCTGGCGGTTCTGGCGCGGCTTCCTGTTCCGGGGCGGCTTCCGCGACGGCTGGCATGGCCTGGTGTATGCCTATGTGCGCGCCAACTACGTGCGGCAGAAGACCATCATGCTGTGGATGCTGGGCAACGGCCAGGCCGTGTCCGATCCGCCCAACCCCTGAGCGGGGAGTCTGCCGGGGCTGTGCGTTACCGCGCGTTCTTTGCCCGGTGCCGCGCCCCTTCCACGATCGACAGCCCGGTGAGCAGGCCGACGATGGTGACGTAGAAGCTGGCGGTCATCTGGTGCGCGAACATCGACTGGGTCAGCCCGCACAGGATGTAGGACACCACCACCATCACGCCGGCGGCGGCCGGCCCACGGAAGGTACCGTGCCCGCTGCGCCGGTGCAGGCGCACGAATACCCACAGGGGCACGCCATACACGGCCAGCAGCAGCAACACGCCCGGCAGGCCCTGGGTAGCCCCCCACTCGGCCAGATCGTTGTGCGCATGGCGGAGGTGGCAGCGGATTTCCTGCGGGTTCTCGCGGCAGACCGGCACCCGCTTCATGGCCGTGTCGAAGTGGCCGATGCCTACCCCGGTCAGCGGATGATCGAGGAAGGTCTCCCATGCCACCTGCAGGCGCTCGACGCGCGCCCCGGCCGAAGAGTCGCTGTCACCCTGCTCCATGCGCTGCACATCGCTGTGCAGTTCGGACAACCGCACCTGGTGGCGAAGTTCGGGCACCGACAGCAGCAGGGTCGCGCCGATGGCCAGCATGCCGGCAAGCACTGAAAGACGCGCCACGCCGGTGCGCCAGCGCAGGCTCAGTGCCAGTACCACCAGCAGCGCCAGCAGTGCTGCGAACACGCCGCGGCTGCCGGTGAGGATGATGGTTCCGCAACCAGCAGCCATGCCGACGATCACCAGCGACCAGCGCCGCGACGGTCTGCAGAACACCAGCAGCACCATCAGCATCATCACGATGTCGGCGAGCACGATCGCGTTGGTGGACAGCTCGGCGCGTGGCGCCCCGTGGAACACCTGCAGTGCCGAAAGCACGAAGGTACCCAGCAGGCCGGCGAACGCACCGCGCCACAGCCAGCGCATGTCCGGGCGCAGCGCACAGACCCACAATGCGATCCACGGGATGACCAGGAAGCGGGATCGATTGTCGACATCGCGCAGGCCCTGTTCGAACAGCACGACCGACACGATGGCCATCACCAGCACCGCCAGCATCAGCCAGCTGAGGACCTTGATCGGCTGCACGTCCATCCGCCGGGCCTGCCACAGCAAGCCGGGCACCATCGCGGTGCTGACCAGCAGCAGCAGCGCGTAGGGCAACAGGTTGATCGGGATGGTCAGCACCAATGCCGGCATGCAGAACAGGCCGATCTGCGCCAACCAGTGCGCAGCGCGCGGGCGACCACCAATGGGTACGCCCAGCGGATCACCGACCGTGGATTCCAGGTTGTTCTGTGAAGCTGCCACGTCGAAAAAGTTCGCTGCAATCCGGCGGAATGAACGGGATCGCCGGCACGGCCGATCCCACACTGATGTTTTACTGCCTTTGCGGTCGCTTGGGCAGTCTGGACAAGCGCAGGCCTGGGTGGTTACTCCTCACGCTGCAATCGCCGTTCACGTTCCCGCTCGTCGGCGCTGGCCACGCACGGCGCCTGCACCGCAGCGGCAGGCACCAGCCACCAACGGCGGCGGTTGGCGATACCGGCCAGTTCGGCGCGACCGCGATCGACGCAGGGCAGCAGCGCGTCTTCGTGGACCAGCAGCCAGCGCCGCTGCGGTGCCAGTTGCTGCCACTGCACGGCCGCAGCCAGCTGAGCATCCCAAGGCTCGTTGAAACCGAAGGTGGCGGCCGGGCGGTCGGCCATCAGCAGATTCTGCTCCTTCCAGGCCACCAGCCCCAGCTCGGCATCGGCGCCGATACGCTGGCCGGTATGCCGCATCAGGCCGCGCGCGGAACTTGAATCATTCAGCAGCGGATAGCCGATCAGGCTGTACAGCACCCACACGGCAGTGAGGGTCGAGACCAGCGCCAGCTGGCGGCGGCCGCGGCCGAACAACAGCAGGCTGGCCGCACCCCAGCCGCCCATCGCCATCGCCGCCCAGGCCAGGGCGTTCATCTCGCCATTACCGATGCCGCGCGTTTGCATCAGCCGCGTTTCGAAGCCGGGCTTGCCCAGCAGGGCCGCCAGCCCGGCGGCCAACGTGCCCAGCGACAGCAACAGGGTGAACGCGCCCAGCAGCCACTGCACGTCGCGCCGGCGCAGCAGCCCCGGCAGCAGCGGCGCCAACGCCAGGCAGAACATCGGCAGCGCCGGCAGGATGTAGACGTCGCGCTTGCCATTGGGGATCGAGAAGAACAGCACGATCAGCGCCCACCAGCCCAGCAGCAACAGGTAGCGCGCGTCCCGACGCTGCAAGCGGCGCCGCCAGGCGGGGATCGCCCACGGCAGCGCCAGGAAGGCCGGAATCCACATCGACGGCATGGTGCCCAGGAAGTACCACCAGGGCTGGTGGTGATCCCATGATTGCGCATAGCGCTTGGCGGTCTGCCGGAACAGGATGTCGTCCATGTAGGCCAGGTACTCGCCGGAGCGGGTCGCCAGTGCGGTCATCACCATCGGTACCAGCCACAGCGCGATGGCCAGCACGAACGCCAGCGGCGCCAGCCAGAAGCGCAGGTCGCGCGCATGCAGCCGCACCCGTGGCCAGTGCAGCGCCGAACCGATCAGCGCTGGCACGATCATCAGCAGCGCGATCACGCCCACGCCCTTGGTGATCACCCCGATGCCGGCAAAGAACCAGCCCAGCCACCACCAGCGCCAGGCGGGCCCCAGCAGCAGGTGGCGCAGCAGGCCGTAGTTGGCCAGGGTGATGAACAACACCACCAGCGGGTCGATCTGCGCCTTCTTCGCCTGGAAGGTGAACTGCAGGGCGAACAGCAGCGCCCAACCGGCGTACAGGCCAACCTGGCGTGTCCACAGGCGCCGGCCCAGGTCGACCACGCACCACAGCGTGCCGAGGGCGGCGATCAGCGAGGGCAGCAGGAACGCCACACGCCAGTTGCCGACCACGCTGTACAGCGTGGCCTGCCACCACATCAGCATCGGCGGCTTGTCCGAGTACAGTTCCAGCCCACGATGCGGGAACAGCCAGTCGCCGCTCTCCACCATCTGCTTGGCGACCAGGGCGAAGCGCGGTTCGTCCGAGGGCCAGGGATCACGTAGTCCCAGGCCGGCGCCCAACACCAACAGGGCCATCACAACAAACAGCCACGTCTGGCGTGACGCACGGGTTTTCAGCATGGGGGCTCGGACAGCGGTTGGGTCAGGCCTTTTTTAGCAGACGCGCGTAGAAAAATCCGTCAGCATCGTTTTCACCGGGCAGGCGCTGGCGTGCGATACCGTCACAGTCCAGACCAAATGCGTCACCCAGCGCGACCGCTTCCGCATCCGCGTGCCACTTCAGGAAGCCCTTGACCTGATCGACGTTCTCCGCGCGCAGGATCGAGCAGGTGGCATACAGCAGCACACCGCCGGGGCGCAGCATCGACCAGCAGGCCTCCAGCAACCGGGCCTGGATGCCGACCAGCGCATCGATATCCTCCGCACGGCGATGGAACATCACATCCGGCTGCCGGCGGATGACGCCGGTGGCCGAGCACGGTGCATCCAGCAGGATCGCATCGAACGGCACGCCGTCCCACCAGGCCCCCGGATCGCTGGCATCGGCTACCAGAACCTGGGCACCTTCGCCCACACCGGTGCGGGCGAACGTATCCTTGGCGCGCGCCAGGCGACGGGCATCGATATCCAGCGCCAGCAGTCGCAGGCTGGGGTCGCGCTCAAGCAGGTGCGCAGCCTTGCCACCCGGGGCGGCACACGCGTCGAGCACGCGGCTGCCGGTCGGCGGCGCCAGCGCGTCGGCGGCACATTGCGCCGAAAGATCCTGCACCGACAACAGGCCCTCGCCGAAGCCGGGCAGCTGGTTCACCGGAACCGGCGCGGCCAGTCGCAGCGCATCGGCGCTCAGCGTGCTGGCTTCGGCGGCAATGCCCGCCTCGGCCAGGGCCGCCATCATCGTGTCGCGCCCGCCGTGCTGGCGGTTGGCACGCAGCCACAGCGGCGCCGGCTGCAGGCTGGCAGCGAAGATCGCCTCGGCCTGTGCCGGCCAGTCGCGTTCGACGGCCTCGGCCAGCCAGACCGGAAATGCGTCGCGTGCCGGTTGTTCGGGGAAACCCTCGCGCTGGGCCCGGCGCAGGATCGCGTTGACCAGACCCGCCTGGCGTTCACGACCGAGTGCGCGTGCAGCATCGACCGTGGCCGACAGCGCCGCATGGGCCGGCAGCTCCAGCACATCCAGCTGGGCGAAACCCACCATCAGCAGCGTGCGCAGGTCGGCATCGCGTGCGGACAGCGGCTTCTGCATCCATCCCTGCAGGGCGGCGTCATAGGTGCTGCGACGGCGCAGCACCGCAAAGCACAACGCTTCAAGCAGCGCGCGGTCGCGGGTGTCGGCCAGTTTCGGCAGCGCCCAGGCCAGTTCCGCCTTGAGCGAACGACCACGGGTGAACACCTGCGCCAGCACGCGCGCCGCCAGCATGCGGGTGGCCGCGCCCGGCGCCGCCTTGGCGATGGAAAAATCGTTTGCCTTGCTCACCCGTCAAACCCCCACGCGCAGGTCACGGCGCGCATTGAGGTAGTCGGCGGCGGTGATTGCCTTGCCGCCTTCCCGCTGCAGCACGCGCAGGCGCAGCGCGCCCTGCCCGCAGGCGATGTCGATGCCTTCGCGGCCAGCGGCCAGCACCGTGCCCGGTGCCTGGCCATGCGCCACATCCAGCGCCACCGCGCCGTGGATGCGCACGCGCTCAGCGGCCAGCAGTGCCTCGGCAATCGGCCACGGATTGAACGCACGCACGGTACGCGCCAGCGTTTCGGCGTCCTGCGCCCAGTCCAGCTTTGCCTCGGCCTTGTCCAGCTTGTGCGCGTAGGTCACGCCCTGCTCCGGCTGCGGGCGTGCGATCGGCTTGATGCCGGCGCGCAGCAGGCCCAGTCCATCGGACAGCACCTGCGCACCGAGCTCGGCCAGCTTGTCGTGCAGCTGGCCACCGGTATCGGTGGCGGCGATCGGCAGTTCCTGGTGCAGCAGCACCGGGCCCGTATCCAGGCCAGCTTCCATCTGCATCAGGCAGATGCCGGTCTTCTGGTCGCCGGCCTGGATGGCACGCTGGATCGGTGCGGCGCCGCGCCAGCGCGGCAGCAGCGATCCATGCACGTTCCAGCAACCGTGGGTCGGGATGGTCAGCACCGCCTTGGGCAGGATCAGGCCATAGGCCACCACCACCATCAGGTCCGGTTGCAGGTCGCGCAGCTGCTGCTGGGCCGCCTCGTCCTTCAGCGTTTCCGGCTGGTACACGGGGAGGCCGCGGGCGACTGCCTCCAGCTTGACCGGCGAAGGGGCCAACCCACGGCCGCGACCGGCCGGGCGATCAGGCTGCGTATAGACAGCCACGACCTCGTGATGACGCGCAGCCGCGCGCAGCGACGACACCGCGAATTCCGGCGTACCGGCAAAGACAATCCTCATGGCAACCCCACTTGCAGGATGAAATCGTGCAGGAAAAAAAACGGCGCCGTCGGCCGGCGCCATGCAGCCCGCGCGTCACGCGCAGGCGCGGGCCACCCCGAAGGGCGGCCCACAACAGCCATCACGCCACGTGCTTGCGCTGTTTGGCCAGCTTCTTGCGGACCATCTCGCGCTTCAGCGGCGACAGGTAATCGATGAACAGCTTGCCGTCCAGATGGTCCATCTCGTGCTGCACGCAGACCGCCAGCAGGCCGTCGGTGGTCAGTTCCTGCGGCTGCCCCTGGCGGTCCAGGAACTTGACGGTGATGGTGTCGGCACGGGTCACGTCGGCGAAGATGCCGGGCACCGACAGGCAGCCTTCCTGGTACACCTGGCCCCCGTCCTTGGCGACGATTTCCGGGTTGATGAAGACGCGCGGCTCGTTCTTTTCTTCGCTTACGTCGATGACCATGAAGCGCTGGTGCACGTCCACCTGGCTGGCAGCCAGGCCGATGCCCGGGGCGTCGTACATGGTCTCGAACATGTTGTCGAGCAGCTCCTGGAACGCCGGCGTGGTCACTTCGGCGGCATCGATCAACGCAGCCTTGGTACGCAGGCGCGGATCGGGGAACTCAAGGATGGGGAGTAAAGCCATGGCAGTTTCCGGGGTTGGGGCCGGGTTACGCCGGCATACGTCGCAGATTCTAGCTCCAACGCTTGCCTTGCGCCCCGGTTTCTGGACTATAGTGCGCGGACCTGTTGGGGAATCAGGGCTTCACACCTATGTTGCTTCGTTTTCGTACGGTCGTCGCCGCGGCGATGCTGACCGTGGCTGCCTATGCTACCGCCGTGGAAGTGAATGGCGGGCACCCGGACACCTATGTGGTCCGCAAAGGGGACACGCTGTGGGACATTGCAGGACGATTCCTGCAGAAGCCCTGGTTGTGGCCGGAGATCTGGCAGGCCAATCCGCAGGTCGCCAATCCACACCTTATCTATCCCGGTGACGTCCTCAGCCTGGCCTACCTGGACCGGGTGACGGCCCAGCCCGGCCCGCGCCAGGAAGCCCCGGTGACCGGCGTGCCGCTGGCCCAGGTCGAGCCGTTCCTGAAGCAGCTCAGCGTGGTCGACAGCATCGAGCAGCTGCCCTACGTGGTCGGCCTGGAAGACAACCGCCTGCGCGCCACCGGTGGGCAGACCGCCTATGTGCGCCTGGCCGACGCCCAGGTCGGGCAGCGCTGGGCCGTGGTCCGCCCGACCGTGCGCTACGCCCAGCCCAAGCCCACCGAGGACCTGACCGCCAACGGCGATGTCACCCCCGGCAGCGGCAACCTCTGGAAGGCCTTCAGCGCGCCCAACCACCGCCGCGGCATTCTGGGGTACGAGCTGGCACAGGTCGGCACCGGCACCATCACCCAGGTGGCTGGCGGCAAGACCGAAGCGTCGACCCTGGCCCTGGACAACGCCAGCGGCGGCCGTGAAGTGCGTGCCGGCGACCGCCTGGTGCCGGTCGAGGCCACGCCGTACGACCTGCAGTTCTTCCCGCATGTGCCCGCAGCCGGCGTGGAAGGCGTGGACGTGCGCGTGCTGGCGGTCACCGACATGTTCACTACCGGCGGCCCGCGCGATGTGATCGCCATTTCCGCCGGCCGCGCCCAGGGCGTGGACAACGGCACCGTGTTCTCGCTGTGGCGCCATGGCAGCCACGTGGCGCACCGGATGAAGTTCCCGGGGTCCTCGCGCATGGACGACTCGACCAGCACGGGCGCCGGCCGGGTCAGCCTGCCCGATGAGTACGCCGCGCATGCCATGGTCTTCCGCACCTTCGACAACGTCAGCTATGCGCTGGTGATGCAGGGCGTGAAGCCGGTGCGCGTGGGCTACAGCGCGCTGCATCCCGACGCGAAATGATCCAGCGCCGGGCCCGGCCCGGCCTCGGCAGGGTGTGTCGGCCACATCCGCCGGCAACCGCCGGGATACCCTGACAGCAATATGCGAAGGCGCCCTAGGGCGCCTTTGTTGTGTGCGGCCGATAGTCGGGGGATGACTGAGCATGAACATGAGGCGCTGCTGCGCCTGTTGATCGCCGGTGGTTCCCTGGCACCCCGGCGCGCGCTGCTGCAGACCGCCGGCAACGCGGAGGCGGCGTTGGCGCTGGGCGTTGCAGGTTGGCGGGCCCACGGCTGCACGCCGGAACAGTGCGCTGCGCTGGAGCGCCCCGACAGCCGCGCCCTCGCGCTTACGCAGCGCTGGCTGCAGCAGCAGCCTGATCATCATCTGCTGGCCTGCAACGATCCGGCCTTCCCACCCCTGCTGCTCGATGCACCCCATCCGCCCCTGGCGCTGTTCGTTGCCGGCGATCCGGCCATCGCCTGGCGTCCTGCTGTAGCCCTGGTCGGCAGCCGTTCACCCACCCCCGCCGGGCGTGCCCTCGCCGCCCGGTTTGCTACCTGCTTCGTCGAGGCCGGGCTGGCCGTGACCAGTGGATTGGCGGCAGGCATCGACGCGGCCGCCCACCAGGCGGCGCTGGACGCAGGCGGCTGCACGCTCGCGGTGATCGGCACCGGCCCGGACCGCGCCTATCCCACCAGCCACGCCCGCCTGCAGGCAACAATCGCCACCGAAGGCGCGGTGCTCAGCGAATACCTGCCAGGCACGCCCGCACGGCCGGGCCATTTCCCCGCGCGCAACCGGCTGGTGGCCGGGCTGGCCCTGGCCACGGTGGTGGTCGAGGCCGCACAACGCTCGGGCGCCCTGATCACCGCCCGGCTGGCGGCTGAAGCGGGCCGTGAGGTCTGTGCGATACCCGGCTCGGTGCTCAATCCGCGCGCCGCCGGCTGCCACCGGCTCATCCGTGAAGGGGTTGCCCTAGTCGAACGCCCCGAGGAAGTGCTGGAACTGCTGGCGCCGGCGTTGCGCCAGCAGCTTCCGGACTTGCAAACCCGGCTGGCCACCCCCACTGAACAGGCAGCGCCGGCGGACCTGCCGGCATGCTGGGCGGACGACGCTGACTACCAGAGCTTGTGGCGGGCACTGGAGTACGACCCCATCAGTATGGATTCACTGATCACGCAGTGTGGATTGACGGCGTCGGAGGTGTCCTCCATGCTGCTGGCCATGGAACTTGCGGGGATCGTGGTGTGCGTACACGGCCGCTACTGTCGACGTCCCTAGTTTCTTCACCTCCACAGCGTCGCGCGACGCAGGCCGAGGGGCAATGAAAGAGAGCATCCTGGATGTACTGTTGTACCTGTTTGAACACTATTTCAGCGAAGATGCGGACCTGATCCGTGACCGCGACTCACTGCAGAATGGCCTGATCCAGGCCGGTTTCAGCCCCACTGAGATCAACAAGGCATTCGAATGGCTCGATGCCCTGGCAGCGCAGCGCCCCAGCGCGGCCCAGGCCCGGGTCGACGGCCCGGTGCGCATCTATCACGGCCCGGAGCTGGACAAGCTTGATGTGGAATGCCGTGGTTTCCTGCTGTACCTGGAACAGCACGGCATCCTGGATGCCGGCCAGCGCGAGCTGGTGCTGGACCGGGCCATGGCCCTGGACCAGGACGAACTGGACCTGGACGACCTGAAATGGGTCGTGCTGATGGTGCTGTTCAACCAGCCTGGCGCCGAGGCGGCCTACGCCTGGATGGAAACGCAGATGTTCGTGGACGAGCCAGAACCCCTGCACTGACCGTACACTTGGGGGCCGTGCGCATTCAGGAGCGTCCCCCGTGAGTGAGTGGTTCCATGCCGAAGGCAACCGCCAGCAAGGCCCGTTGCCCTCGGAACAGTTGATCGAGCTGTTCCGTAGCAACCAGATCACCCTGGACACCCTGGTATGGCGCGACGGCTTGCCGCAATGGCAGCCGTTGCGCAATGTGGTCGACGAACTGGGCCTGATCGTGCCCGCGGTTGATGCAGCCGCCACCGCGCCACCGCCACCTCCTGCCGCGCCTCTGCCGCCCACCCTGCCACCCGCCTCTCCGTACGCGACCACGCCGATGGACGCTGCACCGGTGGCGAAGAAGGGCCTGTCCGGCTGCGCGTTGACCGCCATCATCGGCGGCGTTGCACTGCTGGTGGTGGTGCCGATCCTGGCCATCCTGGCAGCCATCGCCCTGCCCGCGTACAACGACTACACCGTCAAGGCCAAGGTCGCCGGCGCGATCACGGCGCTGCAGCCACTGAAGGACAAGGTCCAGCACTTCGCCGATGATCAGGGCCGTTGCCCGGGCGCCAACGACGCCGGCTTCCCGGCGGCAGACGAATTCGCAGGCCAGGGCCTGTCGGCCGTGCATATCGGCCGCTTCAACAATGGCCATTGCGGTATCGAAGCGACGCTGGCGTTTCCGGGCAAGAGCCAGGATGGCGACCTGCTGTGGCTCGAGTACGACCGCGACAGCGGGCGCTGGGAATGCAGCGGCGAAAGCGACGACAAGTATCTGCCCACGCAATGCCGCGGCTGAGCCGCGCATCGGGCAACCCACCAAGGACGACCCAACAGGGGACATGCAATGACTGAGTGGTACTACGCCGAAGGACAGCAACGCCAGGGACCGCTGGAGGTCACCGAGATCCGCCAGCGTTTCCAGCGCGGCCAGTTGAACCTGGACACTCTGGTCTGGCGCGAAGGCATGGGCCAGTGGGCACCGCTGCGGCAGATGGTGGAAGAGCTGGGCCTGCAGACCCTGGCCGATGCCAGCACCTCCACCGCCGCCGGTGGCTTCGACCTGCGCAACGACTACGCCGCGATCGACAACGGCACCGCGCCCCTGCCGGGCACCGGCGCCCTCAGCAGCTCACCGTACACCGCGCCCGGCGCAGGCGGCGGTGACTATTCGCAGCCGGTGCAGGGCGGTGAAGTGGTCTACGCCGGCTTCTGGAAGCGCTTTGCCGCCTACCTGATCGACTATTTCGTCCTGCTGATTCCCAGCGGTGTGGTCGGTGGTGTGCTGGGCTTCGTGCTCGGCGCCGGCATGGGGGCGACCGGCAGCGGCGAAACAGCGGTGGAAGTGGTCACCCAGCTGATCAGTGGCCTGGCTGGCCTGTTCATCGCCGCCGCCTACTACGGCTGGTTCCATGCCTCCCGTGGCGGCGCCACCCTCGGCAAGATGGCCATCGGCATCAAGGTCGTGCGCGGCAATGGTGATCGCCTGACCCTGGGCCGCAGCATCGGCCGCTACTTCGCCACCCTCCTCAGTGGCCTGACCCTGTGCATCGGCTACCTGATGGCCGCCTTCACCGAGCGCAAGCAGGGCCTGCATGACCTGATCTGCGACACCGTGGTGGTCGACCGCTGGGCCTACACCGACCAGCCGCAGCTGCAGCGCCGCGAGCTGGGCACGGTGACCATCGTGATCCTGGTGCTGGGCGGCCTGCTGGTGCTGGCCGGTTTCGCCGCGATCATCCTCGCCGTCGGCGTCATCGCCAACATGGCATCGTGAGCCGGGATCGAGAGCCAATGCGCCGTCGCGGACGGCCATCCTCACGCCTCCCTGCTTGACAATGGCAGGCCGGGCGTGATTCCTCTAATAAGGTGAAACCTGAACGCCCGGCACAGTCCCGGGCGTTCAGTTTATTGATTTGCCCGTGGCCGCTTCACTAATGCGGCCGTTTGCTCCACCCTAGCGGCCCTTCCCCGCGGCTTACCCACAGACCCTGCTGCCATGCCCAAGCACCTGCTCATCGTTGAATCGCCGGCCAAAGCCAAGACGATCAACAAATACCTCGGCAAGGACTACACGGTCCTGGCCTCGTATGGGCACGTGCGTGACCTGATCCCGAAGGAAGGCGCGGTTGACCCGGACAACGGGTTCGCCATGCATTACGACGTGATCGAGAAGAACGAAAAGCATGTCGATGCGATCGCCAAGGCCGCAAAGGGCGCCGACGACATCCTGCTGGCGACCGACCCGGATCGCGAGGGTGAAGCGATCAGCTGGCATATCGCCGAGATCCTGAAGGAGCGTGGGCTGGTCAAGGACAAGCCGATGCAGCGCGTGGTCTTCACCGAGATCACCCCGCGCGCGATCAAGGAAGCCATCAGCCAGCCGCGCGAGATCGCCAGCGACCTGGTCGATGCCCAGCAGGCGCGCCGCGCGCTGGACTACCTGGTCGGCTTCAACCTGTCGCCGGTGCTGTGGCGCAAGGTCCAGCGCGGCCTGTCCGCCGGCCGCGTGCAGAGCCCCGCGCTGCGCATGATCGTCGAGCGCGAGGAAGAGATCGAAGCCTTCATCGCCCGCGAGTACTGGTCGATCGCCGCCGAGTGCGCGCACCCCTCGCAGCACTTCAACGCCAAGCTGATCAAGCTGGACGGGCAGAAGTTCGAGCAGTTCACCGTCACCGACGGCGACACCGCCGAGGCTGCCCGTCTGCGCATCCAGCAGGCCGCACAGGGCGCCCTGCACGTCACCGACGTGGCCAGCAAGGAGCGCAAGCGTCGCCCCGCGCCGCCGTTCACCACCTCCACGCTGCAGCAGGAAGCCTCGCGCAAGCTGGGTTTCACCACCCGCAAGACCATGCAGGTCGCGCAGAAGCTGTACGAAGGCGTGGATATCGGCGGCGACGAAGGCACGGTCGGCCTGATCTCGTACATGCGTACCGACTCGGTGAACCTGTCGCAGGACGCGCTGGCCGAAATCCGCGACGTGATCGCCCGTGACTACGGCATCGCCTCGCTGCCCGACCAGCCCAACACCTACCAGACCAAGTCCAAGAACGCGCAGGAAGCGCACGAAGCGGTGCGTCCGACCTCGGCACTGCGCACCCCGGCCCAGGTCGCACGGTTCCTGACCGACGACGAGCGCAAGCTGTACGAGCTGATCTGGAAGCGTGCAGTGGCCTGCCAGATGATTCCGGCCACGCTCAACACCGTCAGCGTGGATCTGTCGGCCGGCAGCGAACATGTGTTCCGCGCCAGCGGCACCACGGTGGTCGTGCCCGGCTTCCTGGCCGTGTACGAGGAAGGCAAGGACAGCAAGAGCGCCGAGGATGACGACGAAGGCCGCAAGCTGCCGGCGATGAAGCCCGGCGACCGCGTGCCGCTGGAACGCATCGTGGCCGACCAGCATTTCACCCAGCCGCCGCCGCGCTTCACCGAAGCGGCGCTGGTGAAGGCGCTGGAAGAATATGGCATCGGCCGTCCTTCGACCTACGCCTCGATCATCCAGACCCTGCTGTTCCGCAAGTACGTGGAAATGGAAGGCCGCAGCTTCCGCCCGTCCGATGTCGGCCGTGCGGTATCCAAGTTCCTGTCCAGCCACTTCACCCAGTACGTCGACTACGACTTCACCGCCAAGCTGGAGGACGAGCTCGATGCCGTCTCGCGCGGCGAGGAAGAGTGGATTCCACTGATGTCGCGCTTCTGGGGACCGTTCAAGGAACTGGTCGAAGACAAGAAGGAATCGGTCGACCGCGCCGAGGCCAGTGGCGCGCGCGAATTGGGTACCGACCCGAAGACCGGCAAGCCGGTCAGCGTGCGCCTGGGCCGGTTCGGGCCTTACGCAGCCATCGGCAGCACGGCCGAGGATGCCGAGGACAAGCCCAAGTTCGCTTCGCTGCGGCCGGGCCAGTCGATGCACACCATTTCCCTGGAAGACGCGCTGGAGCTGTTCCTGATGCCGCGCGCGCTGGGTGAGGACAAGGGCGAGGACGTCAGCGTCGGCATCGGCCGCTTCGGCCCGTTCGCCAAGCGCGGCAGCACCTATGCCTCGCTGAAGAAGGAAGACGACCCGTACACCATCGACCTGGCCCGCGCCGTGTTCCTGATCGAAGAGAAGGAAGAAATCGCGCGCAACCGGATCATCAAGGAATTCGAGGGCAGCGACATCCAGGTGCTGAACGGTCGTTTCGGCCCGTACATCAGCGACGGCAAGATGAACGGCAAGATTCCCAAGGATCGTGAGCCGGCATCGCTGACCCTGGCCGAAGTGCAGCAGTTGATGGAAGAGACCGGCAAACCGGTGCGCAAGGGCTTCGGCGCCAAGAAGGCCGCCGCGAAGAAGGCCCCGGCGAAGAAAGCGGCAGTGAAGAAGGAAGCCGCGCCGAAGAAGGCCGCTGCCAAGAAGGCACCGGCAAAGAAGGCGGCGAAGAAGGCCACCAAGAAAGCGGTGAAGAAGGCCCCGGCCAAGAAAGCCGCCAAGTAGATCCACGCCATGCGTGGATGATCTGCCGAGGTGTGCGGACCAACGGTCCGCACCCACTGCTCCACCCGTTGTGCACGCAGCGGGGGGATAATGAAGGCCCACGCCGGGCCCGGTCGCCGCCATGAAAGAACTCACACTGGACACCGCAGTCGCCACGCTCCGCAGTGGCGGGGTGATCGCCTACCCGACCGAAGCCGTCTGGGGCCTGGGCTGCGACCCTTCGCATGAGGCAGCGGTGCACCTGCTGCTGCGGCTGAAGCAGCGCCCGATCGAGAAAGGCATGATCCTGGTGGCCGCGGAACTGTCGCAGCTGCAGGGCTGGGTGCGCCTGCAGGCGCTGCCCGATGCACGCCAGCGCGCGGTGCTTGCCAGCTGGCCCGGCGCCAACACCTGGATCCTGCCCGCCGGTGCACGCGCCCCCGACTGGATCACCGGCGAACACAGCGGCATCGCGGTACGGATCAGCGCCCACCCCTTGGTCGCGGCACTGTGCCAGGCCTGGGGTGGCCCTCTGGTCTCTACCAGCGCCAACCTTGCCGGCGAGCCACCCGCGCGCAGCCGCGAAGAGCTGGACCCACGCCTGCTGCGCCTGCTCGACGGCATCCTCGATGGGCAGACCGGCGGCCTGGCCCAACCCACGCCGATCCGCGACGCGCTCAGTGGCAACGTACTGCGCTCCTGACAGGTCGATTGCATCAGGGTTGCCGATCGCGCACGCTGCGCCCATGACCCTGCTGCGCCCTGTCCTGTGCCTGGCCCTGCTGCTGCCGTTGCCGGCATTTGCCGCTGACGACGTGCGAGTCTACCGCTGCGTCGGCAGCAATGGTGCCGTCGCCCTGCAGGACAAGCCCTGCACGGCCGGTCGCCAGCAAGTGCGCGACCTGCAACGCCCACGCGACCCGCCGCCGCGGGTGGTCAGCACCGACGCCGCAGTGCCTGCGCCAGCGCAGACACCGCCGATGCGCGAGCGCGAAGTGCGCCATGTCTACATCCAGCCGCCGCAGCCGATGTACGAATGCGTGAGTGAAGACGGCGATCGCTACACCAGCGACAACAATGAGGGGAATCCGCGCTGGGTGCCGCTGTGGACCACGGTCTGGTATCCGCATGGCCATCCTGGCGGCGGGCGACCCGGACCGCATCCAGGGCCGCGCCCGGCCGGTAGCGGCAGCACCATCGGTGCCTCCATCGGTGGTCGACCACCGGTCTATCGTCCGCCGTCGGTGGGCGTCGGTGTCAACGTGCCTGCCGGCAACATCCTGGTCCGCGACACCTGCCACGCGCTGCCACCGCAGGAAGTGTGCGCACGCCTGCGTGATCGTCGCTGGGAACTGGACCGGCGCTACAACAGTGCCCTGCAGAGCGAGCGCACCGCGATCAGCAACGAGCAGCGCGGCATCGATGCACGGCTGGCGCAGGATTGCGGCCGCTGAGCCCCGCGCCGGGGGTTGTGCCGCGCGCTTTGGTAGAGGCCCACCTTGGTGGGCGCTGGCAGACAGCAGTGCCAACCAGGGTTGGCAACTACCAGCGCATCGGCCACGGCTGTAGGCTGCACGCATGATGAGAAAACTGATCTGGCTGGCCATCGGCCTGCTGCCCGGCAGCGCGTTGGCCGATGACATGGTGATCTACCGCTGCATGGGCAGCAGCGATGTTCCCACGCTGCAACGCACCCCCTGCCCCGCTGGTACCCGCCAGCAGATCCAGCGCGTCCCTGCGCCTGCGCCGGCGCCACCGGTCGCGCCGGTGCAGAACAGCCCCACTCCGCCGCCTGCAGCGGTGCCGTCCGTGGACGCCGCCGCCGAGCCTGCAGCCACACAGCCACGTGAGGGCCGAACGATCATGGAAGCACGCATGGTCGAGCACGAAGGCGGCGACGCCATACTCGACAGCGCGATGCTGCCACGTTCGAGCGACGCCACGGCGGCGGATGACAACGCCGCGCCAAAGCCACCGCTGCCGGCGATCTATCAATGCCTCAGCAACGAGGGAAGCGCGTACCTGCATGAGTACGAAGCCGCACCTGGCCATTGCGAACTGTTGAACGTACAGGGCCTGGGCGGGGCAACACCGGTCAACGCCGCCAGCTGCGAAGTGGTCCGCGATCGCTGCACCGAAGTTGCCGAAGCACAGCGCTGTGGCAGCTGGCAGCAGCGCTTCCGCGATGCACGGGGTCGCGAGCGGTTCGCCGCACCGGAGAATCAGCCGACGGCGCGCAGCGAACGTGAGCGCCTGCAGGCCGTACTGGAAGCCAGCAACTGCCCGGTGCCGCAGTGAGGCCAGCGAGCGGGCGTCGTCAGAACCCGTAACGCAGGAAGCCGCCATCCACCGCGATGCATTCGCCGGTGACATAGCTCGACGCCGGCAGGCACAGGAAGCCCACGGCCGAGGCCACTTCCTCCGGCTCACCGATGCGCCGCATCGGCGTGCGCCCGATCACTTCCTCGTAGTAGTCGGTATCGGACAGCGGGCCGGAGGTGCGACGGGTGCGGATGTACCACGGCGCCACCGCGTTGACCCGGATGCCGTCCTCGGCCCACTCCACGGCGAGATTGCGGGTCATCTGGTGCATCGCCGCCTTGGTCATGCCATAGACCACGCCGCTGCGCACATGGGTCAAGCCGGACACGCTGCCGACGTTGACGATGGCTGACGACGCGTGGCGCGCGAGCAACGGATGCGCATAGCGCGACAGCTCGAACGCCGAGAACAGATTGGTCTCGAAAATGCCGCGCCACTCGTCTTCGGAATACTCCGTGGCGGGCTTGGTGATGTTGCCACCGGCATTGTTGACCAGGATGTGCAGGCCGTCGGCGTGGTCCTCGACCCAGTCCAGGATCTGCCGGCGGTCTTCGTCGTCGGACACATCGGCGGCCAATGCGTGCACCTGGTGCTGCGGATACACATCCAGCAGCTCGTCGCGGGCACTCTCCAGCATATCCAGGTCGCGGCCGACGATCATCAGATCGGCGCCGAGACCGGCCAGTTCATGTGCGATCGCCAGGCCGATACCGGCGCTGGCACCGGTGATCAGCGCCGTCTGCCCATCCAGGCGCCACCGTTGCTGGGTCATATGTCCTCCGGGGCCGCGCCCACTGTGTTTCGATGCGGCAAGGATACGCGCTCACGAGCGTCTCCCGCCCGTGATGCGACACTGGCCCCACATCCCTCGTGGAGAGCTGCCATGCGCGTACTGATTCCCGTCCTGCTGTCGGCCGTCGTGCTGGCCGGGTGCCAGCGCCCTGCACCGCCGAATCCGGAACGACCACCGGAACCGCAGGCATTGGCCAAGGCAGTCAATCACCCCCTGGACCGCGCCAAAGGCGTGCAGAAAACCATGGACGAGGCGGCCGAACGCGAGCGCAAGGCAGAGGCCGACGCGCAGTAGATGCCCACATGCAACAACGCCCGGCCAAGGCCGGGCGTTGTGCGTTCAGTAGATCCACGCCACGCGTGGACATCGCTGATCGGGCATCAGAACCCGCAGAAGCAATACGCCAGGGACTTCACCGGTGCACCGTTGCCCTTCTCGCGGGCCGCGTTCTCGACGAAGCGCAGCTGGGTATCGATTTCCGGCATCGTGCGCGCCAGCATCATCCGGCCCACGCCGGAATCGGCCAGCATCCAGGCGCCGGCGTGGCTGCCGGCGAAGCCGCTGACGAACTGCGCGAACGGCGTCGCCGCCTTCTCGATGTAACGCACACGGTACTTGTCGGTCGCACCCAGCTTGGCCCGACCGGCAGCATCAGCCACGGCATCCTTCAGGCCACCGAAGGCGTCGACCAGACCGCGTTCCTTGGCCTGCGCACCGCTCCAGACACGTCCACGGGCCACTTCATCGATCGCCTCGACCGGCTTCTTGCGGGCCTCGGCGACACGGCCGGTGAAATCGGCATAACCCTTGTTGATCACCGACTGGATGACCTGGCCCACCGCCGGGTCCATCGGCCGGGTGACATCGAAGGCACCGGCGAAACGGGTGGTGCCGACGCCATCGGTGTGCACGCCGAACTTGTCCAGCGCACGGCTGAAGTTCGGGATCATGCCGAAGATGCCGATCGAACCGGTGATCGTCGACGGGTCGGCATAGATGCGATCGGCGTTCATGCTGATCCAGTAACCACCGGACGCAGCGAGGTCGCCCATCGACACCACCACCGGCTTGCCGGCGGCCTGCAGGGCCACCACTTCGCGACGGATCTGCTCGGAGGCGTAGACCTCGCCACCCGGAGAATCCACGCGCAGCACCACGGCCTTGACGTCGTCATCGTCGCGCGCCGCACGCAGCAGCGCCGACGTCGATTCACCACCGATGCGGCCGGCCGGCAGATCGCCGCCGCTGATTTCACCGGAGGCCACCACCACCGCGACCTGCGGACGCGAATCAACCGGGTTGCGGCGCGCATCGAGCTGGGCCATGTAGGTGCCGAAATCGATGTTGCGGAAGCCACCGTCGGCGTCTTCATCGGCCACGCCGCGCTCGATCATCAGATCCTCGAATTCCTCGCGGGTCTTCAGCGCGGTCACCAGCTTCTGCTGCAGGGCGAACTTGGCCAGGTCGCCGCCAGCGGCAGCCACACCTTCAGGCAGGGTATCGATACCGGCCGCCAGCTGCGCCGGATCCAGGCGGCGGGCCTTGGCGATGTCGCCGAGGTAGCGCTGCCACACATCGTTCATCCAGAACAGATCGGCTTCCTTGGAGGCCGGCGACGCCGCGTCGAGCACGTACGGCTCGGCGGCCGACTTGTACTCGCCCACCTTGAACAGATGCACGTCCACGCCCAGCTTGTCCTGCAGGCCGGTGCGGAAGTACTGGCGGTAGCGACCCAGGCCTTCCAGCACCACCGACCCCATCGGGTCCAGGTAGACCTCGTCGGCCTGTGCGGCCAGCAGGTACTGCGACTGCCCCATGCTCTCGCTGAAGGCGACCAGCTGCTTGCCCGAAGCGCGCAGGTCCTGCAGCGCAGCGGACACTTCGCGCAGCGAGGCGAATCCAGACGGCTGCAGCTTGTCCAGCTCCAGCACCACCCGCTCGATCTTCTTGTCATCGCGCGCGCTCTCGATCACCCGGATCAGATCGCGCAGCTGCACTTCCTCGGCACCGTTGTCACCAACGGCCTTGGCCAGCGCGCGGCTGACCGGATCGGCGCTGTACTGCTCGACCAGGCGGCCTTCCGGCGCGATCACCAGGGTGGTGCGGTCCTGCAGCGATTTGCTGGCACCTGCGCCCATGCCAGCAGCGACGATGAACATCACCAGCACCAGCAGCAACAGGCCGAAGAACACCAGGTTGAGGATCAACCGGCGGGTGAAATTCATCACGTCCCACAGCCCGATGAAGAAGCTGGCGACTGGATTGCGGTTCGCCGGGGGCAGCGGCGGCACGGGTTGGTTCATGGAGCACTCCGGATGGCTTCTTGCCGTGGTGACAGCATAGCCGGTGCCGCGTGAGGCAGCATCGGACACAAGTCAGGGGATCGCCGGTCACGGTTGCCCTGGACCGGCGTGATGTCAGGCCAGCGTGGACTGGCCGATGCGCTTGCTGCTGCGGCTCAGGCGCCAGCCCATCAGGATTGCCGCCGCGGTCAGGCCCACGATCAGGCCGATCCACATGCCCTGCGGGCCCATGCCCAGGCCAAGGCCGAGGCCGGCGCCCAGCGGCATGCCCAGGCCCCAATAGGCGAACATGGCGATGAACATCGGCACGCGGGTGTCCTTCAGTCCGCGCAGCGCGCCGGCCGACAGCACCTGGATGCCATCGGGGAACTGGAAGGTGGCCGCGTACAGCAGCAGGGTCGAGGCCAGCCCGGCCACGGCCAGGTCGTTGGTGTAGACACCGACGATGGCGTCGTGGCCAAACAGCAGCGCCGCCGCCGACAGCGTCTGCGTACCCATGATGATCGCGTAGCCGGCCCACGCCGCGCGGCGCACGCCGAAGCCATCGCCACGGCCGACCGCATGGCCGACCCGCACGGTGGTCGCCTCGGCCACACCCATCGGGATCATGAAGCACAGCTGCGCCACGTTGATCGCGATCTGGTGCGCGGCCGCTTCATTGGCGCCCAGGCGACCGATCAGCAATGCGGTGACGATGAACAGACCACCTTCCATCAGCACGGTGATGCCGATCGGCAGGCCGGTGCGCAGCAGGTCCCAGATCGCTGACCAGCGCGGTCCCTCGAAATGCGAGAACAGCTGCAGGTGGACAAAGCGCTTGGTGAACCACAGGTAGGTACCGAAGGCGATCGCCTGCAGCCACATCATCACCGCCGAGGCGATGCCCAGGCCTTCGGCGCCCATTTCCGGGAAGCCCAGCTTGCCGTTGGCCAGCACGTAGCCCATCGGCGCCAGTACCAGCAGGCCGCCAAAACCAAGCAGCATGGTCGGCAGCGTCCAATGCATGCCTTCACTGAGATAGCGCATGCAGAAGTACAGCGTCAGCGCCGGGCCACCCCAGCGCACCGCATGCAGGAACGCCGTTGCGCCGGGCACGATATCCGGCGCGATGCCGAAGGCCGGCAGCAGCGGCGGCACCACGGTGAGGAAGGTGAACATGATCAGGCCCAGGCCCAGCGCCAGCCACAGCGCCTGCCGGAACAGCGGGCCGATCTCGCGCTCACGGCCGGCGCCATGCAGCTGCGACACCGAGGCGGTGAGTGAGATCAGCGTACCGATCGGGATCAGCATCGGCAGCCACAGCAGCGCAGTGCCGATGGTCACTGCGGCCAGGGTGGAGGTCGCATGGTGGCCGGCAATCACGTTGTCGACGAAGGAGATCAGACCGGTGGAGACGTGCCCGAGCACAAGCGGCAGGGCAAGCAGACCGGTAGCGCCGACTTCCTTGCTGAAGCGCGGCGTGGAGGTTGCAGTAGACATAAGGTGCTTGACGCGAACTACGGTTGCGCGCGAAGGGCACAGGCACCGGGTTGCGGCCGGCCATCTTACGCGCGCTGGGCGGTCATTCCCATGACTGCCCCATGAAGGGGACGGAGGGAATCAAGTCGTATCAGGCACAGTCGGGCCAGAAATGACGTAGTTCCCTCCCTCCCCTTTTGCTTACTGCCCGGCCTGGCGCTTGAGCCAGGTGTCGCGTTCGGCGGCAGGGACGGTGAGGAATGCGCTGCGTACGCTGTCGCGTTCCTGCGGCGGTGTGCGCTGGGCGACCAGGGCCAACTGCGCCAGCTGCGCCGGGCTCAGCTGGCGCAGCACGGCAAGGACCGCGTCGCGCTGTTGCGGCGGCACGAAGCCGAACAGGCCATGCAGCTTGGGAAATTCAGCACCCAGTTGCGGGCCCAGCCGCCAGCCTTCGCGGAAGGCCTGGTCCTGTGCCTGGAACCGCGTGCGCAGGCGCTGCTGCTGATCGACCGGCAACGCGGCGAAGCGGGCGGCGGCCTGGCGGATGCGTTCGCGCTCCCCCTCTGGCAGTGCCCGCCACGCGGCGTAGTCGCTGCGACGCTGGCGTTGCTGGGCGGGATCGAGCTGCGCGAATGCCGCCGCCGCAGTGGGCGCGGGCGCAGCCGCCGACGGTGTTGCCGAGGGTGCTGGCAGCGGTACGTTCACTGATTGCGGAGCGGCAGCCAGCGACAGCGGCATGGCCAGCAGCAGGCCGGCGAAGAGGTGCTTATTCATCGGCAGCCGAGGTTTCCAGCGCTGCGCCGACCGGCTCCGGGCGGGTCGGCTTGGGTTGTGATTCGTCCACCGGCAACGGGCCACCGGCGGCACTCCAGGCATGCATGTCGGCCTCGGCCAGCAGCGGGTAATCGCGGTCGGCCAGCATGGCGGCATCTTCGCTGGCCTGCGTATCGCTGCCCGCAGTGGGGCGCACATCGCTGGCGGGCAGCGGCTCGACGGTGACCGGTCCGGCCTCGCCCACCACGCCCTCGGGGAGCGGGCCATCGGCGGTCAGCGCACGGCCCTGCCAGTGGCGCCAGCCCAGCGCGGCCAACAGCAGCACCGCCACGGTGATCAACAGGATCACCGGGCCACGCCAGCGCGGCTTGGCATTGGCGCGGCGACGCTTGCCGCTGGCGGGCGCGCGTTCGTCGCGCGGCGGTGCACGCCAGCTGGAAGCAGGCGCCTGGTTGTTGGCCGCTGGCGCGGACGGTTGCTGCAGCTGCTGCAGGCGCTTGGCCGGCAGGTCGCGGATACGCAGCTGCACCTGTTCGGCCAGGGTCCGCCATGCAGCGGCGTCGGGCTGGCCAGTGGCGTCGCGTGGGCAGGCCGTGGCCAGCAGGCCTTGGTAGCCCTCCTCGTCGACATCCAGAACGCGTGTGGCGATGCCCTCGTCCAGGCTGCCGCCCACCCGCAGCAGCAGGGCCAGCCGCGGCAGGGGGGCCATGTCGCCCAGCGCGGCCAGCGACGGCGGCCACTGGCCGGTGGCCGGCTCTCGCAGTGCCTGGCGCTGGCCCAGCAGGGTCCAGAAGCGGCCGGGCCACTGCGCCATCGGCAGGTCGCTGGCGACCGCGGCGAAGGCACGCATCACCGCCACCAGCGTCTGCTCGGCACGGGCGGGGTCACCGCACTGCAGCTCGGCCACGACCAGGGCACGGCGTTCGACGCCACGCAGAAATGCCGACAGCGCGCCGGCCGCGGTCGAGGAAACAGGGGCGGGCACAGCCGTCATCGGTCACTCCAAAGGTCTGCCGGCATGATAGCGGCAGCCCATCGCTGCCCGGCAGGACTTGCGATTGCAGACGCTTTCTGCTGCAGGTTGTGCACAGCACCACGCGGGAACCGGGCCATTCCTCGATGAATGGCTGAATTCACCCTGTTTCAGCAATGTTTCACACTTAAGTTGTTGATTTTCATTGCATTTAAAGTGTGGCTATTTTTTGACCAACCCAAGCGTGAGGCCGTCGCCATCGGCCTCATGCGGCGCCACGAGCCGCTAACGCACAGACTTATCCACAGAAGATGTGGATAAGACTGAATCTCCAATAGACACCGATATTTAGGTGACATTTATGATTCGCTGGAGGGCATGCCAGTCGCATCTGCCTCTGCCATGCGCCCTCGCACGGGCCGTTACACTGAGTCGATGCTCGCCCCTGAATCCGGCCCTGTCCCGACCCTGCAGGTCGCCCTGCCCGTCCCCCTGCCGCGCCTGTTCGATTACCTGCCGCCGCAGGGCGAGGGCCCGACGGTGGCGATCGGCTGCCGGCTGAAGGTGCCGTTCGGCAACCGCGAACTGATCGGCGTGGTGGCCGGCCACGGGCAGGCCGAGGACAGCCAGGGGCTGCGCCAGGCGCTGGCCTGGTGTGACGTGGCGCCGCTGCTGCAGGGTGAGCTGTGGCAGAGCCTGCAGTGGCTGGTCCGCTATACCCACGCCCCGCTGGGCGAGGTAGTGAGCACCGCCCTGCCCGGCCCGCTACGGCACGGCGAGCCGCTGCCCGATACCCATCACTGGGGCTGGCAGCTGACACCGGAGGGCCATGCCCAGCGCGAAAAGCTGCGCGCCGGCAGCCGACCACGGCAATTGGCCGAGCTGCTGGCCGAGGCGGTGGTGGACGAAGATGTCCTGTCCGCGCGCATGCCGGACTGGCGGGTGGCCGCACGCAGCCTGGGCAAGCGCGAGCTGGCCGAGCGCATCGCCTTGAGCGTGGCGCCGCAGCACGCTCAGCCCCTGCCCGGCCCCACCCTCAATGCGGAGCAGGCCGAGGCCGTGGCCGCGATCACCGCCGCCGAAAGCTTCCAGGCCTTCCTGCTGGACGGGGTGACCGGCAGCGGCAAGACCGAGGTCTACCTGCAGGCGATTATTCATTGCCTGGCGCAGGGCAGGCAGGCGCTGGTGCTGGTGCCCGAGATCGGCCTGACCCCGCAGACCCTGGCACGCTTCCGCGGCCGTCTCGGCATTGCCGTGCACGCGCTGCACTCGGGGCTGACCGACAACGAGCGCGCGCGGGTCTGGGCCGCGGCCTCGCGCGGCGAAGCACGGGTGATCGTGGGTACGCGTTCGGCGGTGTTCATCCCGCTGCCGCAGCCGGGCCTGCTGATCGTCGACGAAGAGCACGACGGCAGCTACAAGCAGCAGGACGGCATCCGCTACCACGCACGCGATTTCGCATTGGTGCGGGCCAAGGCGCAGGGCGTTCCGGTACTGCTGGGCAGCGCCACGCCCTCATTGGAAACCCTGCACAACGCCTACGCCGGCCGCTATGCGCACCTGCGCCTGAAGCAGCGCGCCGGTGATGCCCGACCGCCGCGCGTGCGCATCCTCGATGTGCGCAAGCGTCCGCTGCGCGATGGCCTTTCCGCCGACGTACTGGCCGGCATCGGCGAACACCTGCAGCGTGGCCAGCAGGTGCTGGTGTTCAAGAACCGGCGCGGCTATGCGCCGGTGCTGCTGTGCCACGACTGCGGCTGGACCGCGCCCTGCAACCGCTGCGATGCACCGATGACCGTGCATGGCGGTGGTCGTCGCCTGCAATGCCATCACTGTGGTGCGCGGCAGCCGGCGCCGTTGGCCTGCCCCGCCTGTGGCAGCCTGGCGCTGCAGCCGCAGGGCATCGGCACAGAGCGGCTGGAAGAACACCTGGTCAGTGCCTTCGCCGAGTTCCCGGTGGTACGCATCGACCGCGGCACCACCGCCCGTCGCGATGCGCTGGAGCAGCAGCTGGCCAAGCTGGGCAACGAGCCCGGCATCCTGGTCGGCACGCAGATCCTGGCCAAGGGCCACGACCTGCCCAAGCTGACCCTGGTGGTGGTGGTGGGCATCGACGAAGGCCTGTTCTCGGCCGATTTCCGCGCCAGCGAAAAACTGGCGCAGCAGCTGATCCAGGTAGCCGGCCGCGCCGGTCGCGCGCGCGATCCGGGCGAAGTGTGGCTGCAGACCCATCACCCGGGTCATCCGCTGCTGGAGACGCTGGTGAACGGTGGCTACCACCCGTTCGCGCAGGCCGAATTGAACCAGCGCGAGGCGGCGGGTTTTCCACCGTTCGCGCACCTGGCGCTGATGCGCGCCGAAGCGCAGCAGCTGGAGCATGCCAATGCCTTCCTGCTGGCTGCGCGGAAACTGCTGGGCGAGCAGAACGTGGTGGAGGCCTATGGGCCGATGCCCGCACCGATGCCACGCCGTGCCGGCTACCAGCGCACGCAGTTGTTGTTGTCGGCAGCGCAGCGGCCACCGCTGCATGGGGTGCTGGCACAGCTGGTGCCGCAGTTGTACGCGCTGCCGGAGGCACGCAAGGTGCGCTGGTCGCTGGATGTGGATCCGACCGACCTGTATTGATCTGGCAGAGCGCTGCCGGGCATGGCTCGGCACTACTGTAGAGCCCTGGATGGCTTGGGGTCGGATCCCTTTTCGCAGAAAAGGGCTCTGACCCCGAACGTCGCCCCTTCGCTTACGTCATCGGTGACATCACGCCGCGCTGGTACGCCGGGCGCTCGCGCAGGCGTGCATACCAGTCGGCCAGGTGCGGCAGGTCCGGGCGCTGGATCGGCAGCTCGAACCACGCGTAGATCAACGAGCCCAGGGCGATGTCACCCATGGCGAATTTCTCGCCCGACAGCCACGGCTGCGTGGCCAGGGTCGCGTTGGGCAGCGCCAGGAAATCACCGGCACGCACGATCGCCGCATTGATGCGCGCCTCATCGCGGTCGGCCGGCGCGGTGCGCATGATCCCCCAGATCAGTTCGGAGTACAGGGGCGCCATCCGCGAGGTGCTCCAGTCCATCCACTTCTCGGCCTGTGCGCGCTCCATCGGATCTTCGGCATACAGCGTGCCCAGCGAATAGCGCGCACTGAGGTAGCGCACGATGGTGTTCGATTCCCACAGCGGCAGGCCGTGGTCTTCGATCACCGGCACCAGCCCGTTCGGGTTCATCGCCACATACTCCGGCGACTGCGTGCCACCGTGGCTGCCACCCACTTCGATGGACTCGTACGGCAGGCCGATTTCCTCGGCACACCACAGCACCTTGCGGACGTTGCTGGAATTGCGGCGACCCCAGATCTTCAACATGCGGATTTCCTTGCGTGCAGCGCTGCGCCAAGCGGGCGCGGAGCCGCTACGATACGCCGATCCACAAGGAGAAATGGCATGACCGCATGGGATGCAGTGAATTACGTTCTGCTGGCAGCAGGGCTGGTGGCGCTGGTGCTCGGGTACCGCCGATCCAACCGCAACATGCTGCTGTGTGCCGGGCTGTTGCTGCTGGCATTCAACGGAGTTGAGGATTTCGCCGATGGCTTTGCTGCGGGCTACGCGGGGTCCGACGCACGCGCGCTGTAGCGCGTGCGGAAAGCAGCCGAGCGTGGCTCGGCCCTGCTTTGCACCGGCGTTTTCCGGCGTTACCGGTTCTTCTTCGGCAGCGCGCGCACGTAGGAGGATTTACCGTCCTTCTTCAGTTCGAACAGACCGATCGCGGCCAGCAGGTCGCTGAGTTTGCCGTAGCCGTAATTGCGCGGATCGAACGAGGCCTGGTTGCCGATCTGGCTGCCGACCGGGCCCAGGTGCGACCAGCCATCCTCGCCCTCTGCCGAGGACACCGCACGCCGCAACATCTTCACCAGACGTGTATCGCTGCGCATTTCCGCGCCGCTCTTGCGCGGGCGCGCATCGTCGCTGCCCGCCTGTTCGCTGGGCGCCTGTTCATTCGATGATGGTTCGTTCGATGCCAGCTCCACATCCTGCACGCTGGCATGGGTCTGGCCCAACGCTTCCAGATAGGTGAACTTCGAGCATGCGTTGACGAAGGGTTCCGGGGTTTTCTTTTCGCCGAAGCCATAGACCTTCACGCCGTCGGTCAGCAGGCGCATCACCATCGGGGTGAAGTCGGCATCGCTGGACACGATCGCGAAGCCATCGAGGTTGCGCGCGTACAGCAGATCCATCGCGTCGATCACCATCGCCATGTCCGACGCGTTCTTGCCCTTGCTGTAGGCAAACTGCTGGATCGGCCGGATCGCGTATTCGTGCAGCACCGCCTCCCACCCTTTCAACCGTGGGCTCTTCCAGTTGCCATAGGCACGGCGCACGTTGGCCACGCCATAGCGGGCGACTTCGGCCAGGACCTCGTCGATCTTCGAGGCCGGCGCATTGTCGGCGTCGATCAACAGGGCGATGCGCTTTTCCGGTTCGCTCATGGACTCCTCACGGGCAGTTGCCTGAACCCGAGTATCGCCGATCCGGATGCACGCTGACGTGACAAGGACCGGCCATGCGAAGATGCCAGGCACTTCCCCCATGCCCCCCTGGAGTGAGTCGATGAGTCGTGATCGCGTCCCCCACCTGGTCGTTGTCGGCGGCGGTTTCGCCGGCCTGTGGGCCACCCGTGCGCTGGCCCGCGAACGCATACGCATCACCCTGGTCGACCGTCGCAACCACCACCTGTTCCAGCCGCTGCTGTACCAGGTGGCCACCGCGGGACTGTCTGCGCCGGATATCGCCGCACCGCTGCGCCACATCCTTGGCCACCAGCGCAACGTGGAGGTGCGGCTGGGCGAAGTGGTGGCCATCGACAAGGAAGCCCGCCAGGTGCGCATGGCCGACGGCAGCACGCTGGACTACGACAGCCTGCTGCTGGCCACCGGCGCCACCCACGCCTACTTCGGCCATGACGAATGGGCCGACGATGCGCCTGGCCTGAAGACACTGGACGATGCCATCGCCCTTCGCCGCAAGCTGCTGCTGGCGTTCGAACGCGCCGAGGCCGAGCCGGACCCGGCAAAGAAAGCCGCATGGCTGAGCTTTGCGGTGGTGGGTGGTGGTCCGACCGGCGTCGAGCTGGCTGGCACCCTCGCTGAAATCGCCCGGCATACGCTGCGCAATGAATTCCGCCACATCGATCCGGCCAGCGCCAAGGTGCGGCTGGTCGAGGCCGGTCCGCGCGTGTTGTCGACCTTCCCTGAAGTGCTTTCGCTGAAGGCACGCCGGCAGCTGGAAAAGCTGGGCGTGGAAGTGATGACCGGCACGCCGGTCAGCCACATCGATGGACAGGGCTTCAAACTGGGCGATCAGTTCGTGCCCGCACGCACCGTGGTCTGGGCCGCCGGCGTGGCCGCCTCGCCATTGGCGCGCACGCTGGACGTGCCGCTGGACCGCGCCGGACGCGTGCCGGTGCAGCCCGACCTGACCCTGCCCGGCCATCCCGACTTGTTCGTGGCCGGCGACCTGGCCGCGCTGAGCCAGGCCAACGGCAAGCCGGTACCGGGCGTGGCCCCGGCCGCCAAGCAGATGGGCAAGCACGTGGCGGAAACGCTTCGCGCACGCCTGCACGACAAGCCCGCGCCGGGGCCGTTCAAGTACGCCGACTTCGGCAACCTGGCCACCATCGGCCGCATGGCTGCGATCGTGCACCTGGGCAAGCTGCAGCTGTCCGGTGTGCTGGCCTGGTGGTTCTGGCTGGCCGCGCACGTGTTCTTCCTGATCGGCTTCCGCAACCGCGTCGTGGTGCTGTTGAACTGGGCGGTGGCGTACTGGAGCTACCAGCGCAGCGCGCGCATCATCTTCGGTGATGACCAGGACGACCGGCGACCGAAGCGGTAGGTACTGCCGTGGGTGACCTCTCGACCGACACAGTAGATCCACGCCATGCGTGGATGAATTGCTGTGCAGGCTGCATGGAGCGTAGCCACGCGTGGCGTGGCTCTACTGCTCCATCGGGCCGCTGGGCGCCCGCTCATGTCCGGCAGAAATCTTCGCGATAGGTAGTGCCGCGGGCGCGTCCTCGACCGACACAGTAGATCCACGCCATGCGTGGATGAATTGCTGTGCAGGCTGCATGGAGCGTAGCCACGCGTGGCGTGGCTCTACTTCGGCTTCGGGTACCACAGCGCGTTGACGATGACCCAGCGCTGGTCGAAGCGGCCCATGTGGAAGTAGTCGACGAACCACGGCGTTTCCAGCCGCACCGACGCCGCATTGCCGGTCACGTCCAGTACCGTGCAGCGGCGATCCCATTGATCCTTCGGGGTCTTCAACGCGCCCTGTTTCGTCAACGCAACCAGTTCTTCCTTCGACATCCGGCGCAGGCCGAGGCGTTCGTCGGGCGTATCACCGAGTACCGCGCGCTTGGCCAGGTCCGGGTGCAGGGAACGGGCGACGCGCTGCGGGTCGGCTTCCAGCTGTCCGTCGACGTAGTCGTGGCAGGTCGCTTCGATGGCGGCGATGGTGGTGGCATCGGCAGCGCGGCTTGCCGCTGCGGAAAGCGCGAACAACAGGGCAACGGTGGACATCCGGGTCTCCAGCGCTGAGGGCTGGGCGATCATGGCATGGCCGGATGCGCCCCATCCACGCATGGCGTGGATCTACCGGCGATGTTGTAGAGCCGAGCCCACGCTCGGCTCTACAGAACAGCCTCGGCCGGCGCCTGCAGCCAGGCCAGCTTGCGCTCGCGCGGCTGCTGCTTGAGCTCCCATTCGGCGCGTGAGGCCGCTGCCCTGTCCGGGTATTCACGTACCGCCAAGACCCGCAGCGGCGGGCGCGACCGCGTGTAGCGTGCCCCCTTGCCGGCCTGGTGGGCGGCGAAACGGGCCTGCACGTCGGTGCTGATGCCGGCGTAATAGCTGCCGTCGCGGCATTCGAGCAGGTACAGGAACCACGGGCGGGAAGGCGAAACCATGGTCGGATTATGCCGTGCTGCACTGCAGCGGATATACTGGCGCCCGAATGCAGGAGAGAGGCGCCGCGCTGGCGCCCGCCGAAGGCGCAGGCTCCCATGATCGCTCAGGCCGGTGGGCTGGAATCCCACCAACCATGCATTCGACTCGCCGAGCTGGAGAGAGGTCACCGGGCATGCCCGGGACGATCCGCCGAAGGGGCACGCGGCTCACGCCGCTGAACTCTCAGGCAAAAGGACAGCGGGAGCGGCACCGGTCATCGTCATCCCGTCATTGCGCAGGCAATGGCGGTGGTCGCGCATGGCCGGCCCCACCGCGCCCGGAGCCTGTCCCATGCTGCTGTCCATCATCTACCTGATCGCCATTTCCGCCGAAGCCATGACCGGTGCCCTGTCTGCGGGCCGCCGCCGCATGGACCTGTTCGGGGTGGTCATGATCGCCTGCGTCACCGCCCTCGGTGGCGGTTCGCTGCGCGACATCCTGCTCGGTCACTATCCGCTGGGCTGGGTGAAGCACCCCGAGTACCTGGGCTTCACCGTGTGCGCGGCGCTGATCGCCACCTGGGTAGCGCGCTGGATGCATCACTTCCGCCGCACCTTCCTGGTGCTGGACGGGCTGGGCCTGATCGCCTTCACCCTGATCGGCTGCTCGATCGCGCGCGAGGCCGGCCATGCGCTGCCGATCGTGCTGATCGCCGGCATGCTCACTGGCGCCTTCGGCGGCGTGCTGCGCGACATCCTCTGCAACGAGGTGCCGCTGATCTTCCAGAAAGAGCTGTACGCGATCATCTCGCTGCTGACCGGTGCGGTGTATCTGCTGTTGCTGCATTGGGGCGTGGCCGATGCCACGGCGATCCTGTGCTGCCTGGGCGGAGGGTTCGCGGTGCGCCTGCTGGCGATCCACTACCGCTGGGAAATGCCGAAGTTCGTGTACCACGACGAAGTGCATTGACCCCTTGACGGTACTGCCGGCCGCTGGCCGGCATTTCCGGCTGGGCTGCATGACCAAGGTCACGCGGCGACGGCCCACGTAAACCGCTACCATTGGCGCCCCGTCGCACGCGCGACGGCATCCAGCCACGCCGCGTCCGCGGCCCCGCCAGACAATCCCCCTCCCCCGCTGCCCGTGGCCCTTCGTGGTGCCGACGGGCCCGCATGACCCTGCGTGCGCGCAGGGCGCAGGATGCCCCATGTCTGTCGCCGAAAACTCCCGCTTTCGCCGTGCCCGCCCGCTGTTGGTCGTTGCCGGCCTTGCCCTTGTCGCTGGCCTGGCGTGGTGGCTGTGGCCGCAGGCCGAGGCGGACGGTGGCGAACAAGCTGGTGCCGGCAAGGCAGTGCCGGTACGCATCGCCCGCGCCAGTGCCGAACCACTGGTGCTGCGGATGAAGGCGGTTGGTACGGTCACCCCGCTGCACAGCGTGGTGGTGCGCAGCCGCGTGGATGGCGAGCTGATGCGCCTGCATTTCCAGGAGGGTCAGCAGGTCAAGGCCGGTGACCTGCTGGCGCAGATCGATCCCCGCCCCTACCAGGTGAAGCTTGCGCACGCGCAGGGTACGCAGCAGCAGAACCTGGCCGAGCTGGAGAATGCCGAGCGCCAGCTGCAACGCTACCGCGAACTGCAGCGCCAGAACTACGTGTCCGCGCAGGAACTGAGCGACCAGCAGAGCAAGGTGCGGCAACTGCAGGGGCGTCGCCTCAGCGACCAGGCATCGGTGGACGAAGCGCGACTGCAGCTGCAGTACACCCGCATCGTCGCCCCGGTCAGCGGCCGCGTCGGCCTGCGCCGGCTGGACGTAGGCAACCTGGTGCACGCCAGCGACACCGAAGGCCTGGTCACGCTGGCGCAGACGGCGCCGATCAGCGTGCTGTTCACCGTGCCCGAACCAGAGCTTCCCGCGCTGCTCGATGCCGTACAGGCGCAGCCGGCGCTGGCGGTGGAGAGCTGGGACCGTGAAGAACGTCGGCAGCTCGCCAGCGGCACCCTGTCCAGCGTCGACAACCGCATCGATACCGCCACCGGCACGCTGAAGCTGCGCGCGCAGTTCGACAATGCCGATCAGGCGCTGTTCCCCAACCAGTTCGTCAATGTGCGCCTGCAGCTGGGTAAGCATCCCGCGCTGCTGGTTCCCGATGCCGCCGTGCAGTTCGGCAGCCAGGGCAGCTACGTGCACATCATCGACAAGAACAACAAGGCACAACGGCGCACGGTGGTGCTCGGCCCGGCCGATGACGGTCGCGTTGCGGTGCGTTCCGGCCTGGTAGCCGGTGACAAGGTGGTGATCGAAGGCATCGACGGACTGGAAGACGGCACCACGGTGGAGATCATCACCGAGGAGGCATCGCCCAAGGCCGGCGCATGAATCTCTCGCGCGCCTTCATCCTGCGCCCGGTCGCCACCACGTTGCTGATGGTGGCGCTGCTGCTGTCCGGGGTACTGGCCTATCGCCTGCTGCCGGTGGCGGCGCTGCCGCAGGTCGACTACCCGATCATCCAGATCACCACGCTGTATCCCGGTGCCAGCCCGGAGCTGACCACGCGCACCATCACTGCGCCGCTGGAGCGCCAGCTCGGGCAGATTCCCGGCCTGAAACAGCTGTCGTCCACCAGTTCCGGCGGCGCCTCGGTGATCACCCTGCAGTTCGGCCTGGAGGTGTCGCTGGGCGTGGCCGAACAGGACGTGCAGGCGGCGATCAACGCGGCCGGCAGCGTCCTGCCCGGTGATCTGCCGGTGCCGCCGGTGTACCGCAAGGTCAATCCGGCCGACACGCCGATCCTGACCCTGGCGGTGACTTCGCAGGGCCTGTCGCTGCCGCAGGTGCACGATCTGGTCGACACCCGCATCGCGCAGCGGCTGGCACAGCTGCCCGGTGTCGGTCTGGTCAGCCTGGCCGGTGGCCAGCGCCCCGCCGTGCGCATCCAGGTCAACCCGGGCGCGCTGGCCGCCAACAACCTGGGCATGGACCACATCCGCACCGCGATCGCCGCCGCCAACGTCAACCTGCCCAAGGGCAGCTTCGATGGTCCGATCCGCGCGGTGATGCTCGATGCCAACGACCAGATGCGCAGCGTGGCCGAGTACCGCGCGCTGGTGCTGGCCTGGCGCGAGGGCGCACCGCTGCGGCTGGGCGACGTGGCCACCATCACCGACGGCGCCGAGAACCGCCAGCTGGCGGCATGGAGCGGCACCACCCCGGCGGTACTGGTGAACATCCAGCGCCAACCCGGCGCCAACGTCATCGCCGTGGTCGAACAGGTGCGTGCGTTGCTGCCGCAGCTGCAGGCCACGCTGCCGGCCGGCGTGCAGATGAGCGTGCTCAGCGACCGCACCGAATCGATCCGTGCGTCCGTGCGCGGCGTACAGAAGGAACTGGTGCTGGCCATCGCGCTGGTGGTGCTGGTGACCTGGGTGTTCCTGCGCAACCTGCCGGCCACGCTGATTCCCAGCGTGGCGGTGCCACTGTCGCTGATCGGTACGTTCGCGGTGATGCTGCTGGCCGGCTATTCGCTCAACAACCTCACGCTGATGGCGCTGACCATTGCCACCGGCTTCGTGGTGGACGATGCGATCGTGATGCTGGAAAACATCGCCCGCCACCTGGAAGACGGCGAAGGCCCGCGCGAGGCGGCGCTGAAAGGTGCCAGCGAGATTGGCTTCACCCTGGTATCGCTGACGGTCTCGCTGATCGCCGTGCTGATCCCGTTGCTGTTCATGGCTGACCTGGTGGGCGCGCTGTTCCATGAGTTCGCGGTGACGCTGGCGGTAGCCATCGGCATTTCGCTGCTGGTGTCGCTGACCTTGACGCCGATGTTGTGCGCGCGCTTCCTGAAACCACATGCCAAGCGGTCAGAACCCCAGGGGGATCTGACCCTGGCGGGGTCGGATCCCGTCAGGGCTCCGACCCCAAAGCGCGACGTCTTCGATCGCATCATCGCCCTCTACGACCGCCAGCTGCGCTGGGTGCTGCAGCGTCAGCCGCTGATGCTGCTGGCGACGGTGGCCACGCTTGCGCTCACCGTGGCGCTGTACTTCGCCGTGCCCAAGGGCTTCTTCCCGGTGCAGGATGCCGGCCTGGTGCAGGGCATCAGCGAAGCCCCGCAGGCGATCTCGTTCCAGGCCATGCGCGAGCGCCAGCTTGCCCTGGCCACGGCCATCGAACAGGACCCGGCCGTGGCCAGCCTGTCCTCCTACATCGGCGTGGACGGCAACAATGCGGCCCTCAATACCGGCCGCCTGCTGATCGAACTGAAGCCACATGGCGAGCGCGAGAGTGCCGACGTGGTGATGGCACGCCTGCAGCAGCGCGTGGCGAGGATTCCCGGCATCACCCTGTACCTGCAACCGGTGCAGGAGCTGGGCATCGAAGACCGCATCAGCCGCAACCAGTACCAGTTCACCCTGACCACGCCGGACCTGCAGACGCTGGAAACCTGGACACCGAAGCTGCTGCACGCGCTGCGCCAGTCGCCGGCGCTGCACGATGTGGCCAGCGACCTGCAGATGCAGGGCCGACAGGCCAGGGTGAGCATCGACCGCGATGCCGCCGCACGTCTGGGCGTGAGCGTGGAAGCGGTGGCCGACGCACTGTACGACGCCTACGGGCAACGGCAGATCTCCACCATCTTCACCCAGGCCAGCCAGTACCGGGTGGTGCTGGAGGCTGATCCGGCGCGGCAACCGGGGCCGGAGGCGATCAGCGGCCTGCGCGTGCGCAGCAGCAACGGCCAGACCGTGCCGCTGGGGGCGGTGGCGCGCGTCGAGCAGGGGCCGACGGCGCTGCTGCGCAACCATGTCGGCCAGTTCCCGGCGGCCACGCTGTCGTTCAACCTGGCACCCGGCGCATCGCTGGGCGAAGCAGTGGATGCGGTACATGCCGCGCAGGCGCAGGTGGCAGTGCCGCAAAGCATCGAGCTGCGCCTGCAGGGCGCGGCGGCGGCCTTCAGCAGCTCGCTGTCGAGCACGCTATGGCTGATACTGGCGGCGGTGGTGGTGATGTACATCGTGCTGGGCGTGCTCTACGAGAGCTTCATCCATCCCATCACCATTCTCTCCACCCTGCCCTCGGCAACCGTGGGCGCCTTGGCTGCGTTGTGGGTGAGCGGACGCAGCCTGGATTTGATCGCGGTGATCGGCATCGTGCTGCTGATCGGCCTGGTGAAGAAGAACGCGATCATGATGATCGACTTCGCGCTGGACGCGCAGCGCACGCGCGGCATGAGTCCGCGTGAAGCGATCCACCAGGCGGCGCTGCTGCGCTTCCGGCCGATCCTGATGACCACCCTGGCGGCGTTGTTCGGCGCGGTACCGCTGATGCTGGCCACTGGCTCGGGCGCCGAGCTGCGGCAGCCGCTGGGCTGGGTGATGGTGGGTGGCCTGATGGTCAGCCAGGTGTTGACCCTGTTCACCACGCCGGTGATCTACCTGGCCTTCGACCGTCTGCAGCGTCGCCGCGCGGCGGCACCGGCAACAGCAGACGAGGCCGGCGCATGACCCCTGTGGCACGCCTGGCACAGGCCTGCGTGCAGCGTCCGGTGGCGACCCTCCTGTTGGCGGTGGCGCTGGTACTGGCCGGCCTGCTGGCGCTGCGCCTGCTGCCGGTGGCACCGCTGCCCCAGGTCGACTATCCGGCCATTGAAGTCAGCGCCAGCCTGCCCGGCGCCTCGCCCGAATCGATGGCGGCGACCGTGGCCACGCCGCTGGAGCGTGCGTTGGGCAGCCTGCCCGGCATCTCGCGCATCGATTCAGCCAGCACCCAGGGGCAGACCGAGATCGAATTGAAGTTCGTGCTCGGCCGCGATATCGACGAGGCCGCGCGCGAAGTGCAGGCCGCGATCAACCTCGCTCGCGGCCAGCTGCCCAGCGGCATGCCCGGCATGCCGCAGTACCGCAAGGTCAACCCGTCGCAGGCGCCGATCCTGGCGCTGGCGCTGACTTCGGACACGCTCTCGCCGGGACAGCTGTACGACCTAGGTTCGACCGTGCTGGCACAGAAGCTGTCGCAGGTGCCGGGCGTGGGCGAAGTGCAGGTGGGCGGCAGCGCGCTGCCGGCGGTTCGCGTATCGCTGGACCCGAATGCCCTCAATCACGCGGGCCTGGCACTGGAGGATGTGACGCAGGCGATCAGCCGCGCCAACGCGGTGCGCCCACTGGGTGCGGTCGCAGGCGCGCAGCAGCACTGGCAACTGGAGGCGCCGCTGCAGCTGCGCCAGGCCGCGCAGTACCGGGAACTGGCGTTGAAGGCCAGTGATGACCGCCTGCTGCGGCTGGGCGATGTCGCCGCCGTCGCCGATGGCGTGGAGGACCGCTATGCCAGTGGCTTCCACAACGAACGCCCGGCCGTCCTGCTGATCGTCAGCCGCCAGCCGGGTGCCAACATCATCGCCACCGTCGATGCGATCCAGGCACAGCTGCCGCAGCTGCACGCCCTGCTGCCGGGCACGGTGGACATGCGGCTGGTGATGGACCGCTCGCCGGTGATCCGCGCCACCCTGCACGAAGCAGAAGTGACCCTGCTGCTGGCGATCGCGCTGGTGGTGCTGGTGGTGCTCGGCTTCCTCGGCCACTGGCGTGTGGCACTGGTACCCAGCGTGGCGATTCCGGTGGTGCTGTTCGGCACGCTGGCGTTGATCGCGCTGATGGGCTTCTCGCTCAATACGCTCTCGCTGATGGCCCTGATCGTGGCGGCGGTACTGGTGGTGGACGACGCCATCGTGGTGCTGGAGAACATCGCGCGCCATCGCGAACTGGGCGCCGACCGCTGGCAGGCCGCGGTACGCGGTGCGTCGGAAGTGGGCGCTACGTTGCTGTCGATGAACCTGGCGCTGGCCGTGGTGTTCGTCTCGATCCTGTTCCTGGACGATTTCGTCGAGCGCCTGTTCCGCGAATTCTCGCTGACCCTGGTGGCGGCGATGACGGTGTCGGTGCTGGTGGCACTCAGCCTGGTGCCGATGCTGTGTGCGCGCCTGTTCGTCGATGACGCACAACTGCCCTCGCGCTGGCAGCGCGGCAGCAATGCGCTGTTCGAGCGCGTGCGTGGCGCCTATCTGCGCACCCTGCAGGCCAGCCTGCAGCACCTGCGCTGGCCCTTGCTGGCCTTCGTGGCGGTGATCGCACTCAATGCGTGGCTGTTCCAGCAGGTACCCAAGGGCATCGTGCCGCAGCAGGACACCGCACAGCTGCGCGGTTTCGCGCGTGGCGATGACGGCCTGTCCTTCCAGGCGATGCAGCCGAAGATCGATGCCTACCGCAAACTGCTGCTGTCCGACCCGGCCATCGAGGACATCATCGGCTATATCGGTGGCAGCAACGGGGTCAACAACGCCTTCATCATGATCAAGATGAAGCCGCTGGCCGAGCGCGGCGTCTCCAGCCAGCAGGTGATCGACCGCCTGCGTGCACGCCTGCCCAAGTTGCCCGGCGGCAACCTGTACCTGTGGGTCGACCAGGACATCCGCCTGGAAGGCGCGGGTAGCAGTGGCAAGTACGAGTTCCAGTTGCTGTCGGCCGATACCGCGCCATTGCGCCAATGGGCACCGAAGGTCGCTGCTGCGCTGCGTGGCCTGCCGGAACTGGTGGACGTGGAAGCGCAGGGCGAGGCCGGCATGCGCCAGGTGATGCTGGACATCGACCGCGAGGCCGCCGCGCGCCACGGCGTGGACCTGCGCACCGTGGCCAACATGCTCAACAACTCTTTCAGCCAGCGCCAGGTCGCCACGTTGTACGACAGCCTCAACCAGTACCGGGTGGTCATGGAGCTGGACCCGAAGCACACGCAAGACCCGGGCACGCTGGCAGGGTTGCAGGTGATCGATGGCGGCGGCCAGCGCATTCCGCTGTCGAGCATCGCCAGCTGGCGCTATGGCATGGCGCCGGACCGCGTGTACCACAGCGAGCAGTTCGCCTCGATCTGGATCGAGTTCGCGCTGGCACCCGGCGTGGGCCTGGAGCAGGCCACGCAGGCCATTGATGCGGCGATGGCCACACTGATGCTGCCGCGCTCGGTGCAGGCCAAGCTGTCCGGCGAGGCCGGTGGTCTGGAGCAGCTGCGATCGCGCCAGTTGTGGCTGGTGCTGGGTGCCACCCTGGCGGTGTACCTGGTGCTGGGTATCCTCTACGAGAGCTTCCTGCAGCCCTTGGTGATCCTGTCCACGCTGCCGTCGGCCGGTATCGGTGCGTTGCTGGCGCTGTGGCTATTCGGCAACGAACTGAACCTGATCGCCCTGCTCGGCCTGTTCCTGCTGGTGGGCGTGGTGATGAAGAACACCATCCTGCTGGTCGACTTCGCGCTGGCCGGCGAGCGTCGCGGGCTGAGCGCGCGCGATGCGGTAATGGAAGCGGCGCGATTGCGCCTGCGGCCGATCCTGATGACCTCGCTGGCGGCACTGCTGGGCACGCTGCCGCTGATGCTGGCCAACGGCGAAGGCTGGGAGCTGCGGCAGCCGCTGGGCATCGCCATTGTCGGCGGGTTGCTGGTCAGCCAGTGGCTGACGTTGTACACGACACCGGCGATGTATCTGGCGTTGGCGAGAGTGCGGGCGCGACGTTGAGCGGGACCGCTTCATCCACGCATGGCGTGGATCTACTGTCTACACCACGCGGCCATGTATCTGGCGCTGGCGAGGATACGGGCGCGACGTTGAGCGGGGCGGCTTCATCCACGCATGGCGTGGATCTACATAACCGGGTCGGGGTCACACCACCCCGGCGATGTACCTGGCACTGGCAAGGTTGCACAGCGCCAGGCGCATCGCCGGTGCAGACGGGCCGGTCTCCAACTCCGACCGGCCCTGATCGCGGCCGCACCCCCGCAGGCGCTGGCCGCCATCCACACACGTGCCGCCGTCAGGCGGCTTCGGACACCTTCACTTCGCGGCGGGCGCGGACGGCAGCCGCCAGCCGCTCCAGCACCGTCACGGTGGTATCCCAGTCGATACAGCCATCGGTGATGCTCTGGCCGTAGACCAGCGGCTGGCCTTCGACCAGCTCCTGACGGCCACCGACCAGATGGCTTTCAACCATCACACCGACGATGCGCTGCTCGCCGTCTTCCAGCTGGGTGGCTATGTCTTCAATCACCTTCGGCTGGTTTTCGTGGTTCTTCAGGCTGTTGGCGTGGCTGGCGTCGATCATCAGCCGCGTCGGCAGCTTGGCCTTGGCCAGTACCTGGCAGGCATCGGCCACGCTGGCCGCGTCGTAGTTCGGCTGTTTGCCACCACGCAGGATCACATGGCAGTCCGGGTTACCGGTGGTGGAGACGATGGCCGTGCCGCCCTGCTTGGTGACCGACAGGAAGTGATGCGGATTCGAGGCCGCGCCCACGGCATCGGCGGCGATCTTGACGTTGCCGTCCGTACCGTTCTTGAAGCCGACCGGGCACGACAACCCCGACGCAAGCTCGCGATGCACCTGGCTTTCGGTGGTGCGTGCACCAATCGCGCCCCAGGCCACCAGGTCGGCGATGTACTGCGGCGAGATCACGTCGAGGAACTCGACACCGGCAGGCAGGCCGAGCTTGTTGATGTCGCGCAGCAGGCCACGGGCGATGCGCAGACCCTTATCGATCTTGAAGCTGCCATCCAGGTCCGGATCGTTGATCAGGCCCTTCCAGCCCACCGTGGTACGCGGCTTTTCGAAGTACACGCGCATGACGATTTCCAGTTCACCGGCCAGTGCATCGCGCAGCGGCTTCAGGCGCTGTGCGTACTCGATGGCGGCTTTCGGGTCGTGGATCGAGCATGGCCCGACCACCACGGCCAGGCGGTCGTCGCGGCCGTGCAGGATCTGGTGCAGGGCCGCGCGCGAGGCGCTGACGGTGTCGGAGGCTTCGTCATCACAGGGCAGCATCGCCAGCAGCTGGGCAGGCGGTGTCAGCGGTTCGATGGTGCGGATACGCAGGTCGTCGGTGTGCGGGGGCATGGTGGGGGGTCTCTACGGAACGTTGGGGGTCCGCAGCGTGGCGACATGAAAAAAGCCGCCAGGTTCGCTGGCGGCTTTCGGGAATGCGTCTGAAGCTTTCTTCAGGGTGAGCGCAATCCTTCCTCCGCCGGGGGCTTCGGAAAGTAATACCAATAAAAGCTGGCGTGGGTTGCGTTCATGGGTTGTATTGATAGCACAGCTTTTGCGCAGTGCAAAATGTTTCATCCGCAACTGGGGAGGCGGTTCAGCGGACTATCGGCCGCCATGCACTTCCACGTCCAGCAGCAACGTTTCGTGGATGTCCACCCAGCGCTCCACTACCCGGTCCAGTTCCTGCCGGGCCTCATCCAGCTGTTCGGGGTTGAGCATGGACCTGGCCGTATACAGATCGGACACCAGCTGCCGCAGGGTGGCTTCCTGGATGGCGACCACCGGCCCTTCCAGGCCGGGTACCTGCAGCGCAGGACTGCTGCCCAGCGCTCCGTACAACGTCACCTGGATCTTGCTCTGCATGCTCGACTTCCCTGCGGATGGACATGGCCGAGCGCCATCTTTACCCGGAATGGATGACACGCGCATGTGCCACCGCAGGCCGCATTACAGCGCTGCGAGGTCCGCCAGGTGCTGGGCCATCGCATCCACGGCGCCCACGGCATTGGTGGTGGCGAAGTAGTCATGCCAGCCGGTGGCACTGATGGCGGCCATCAGCGCATCGGCATCTGCACGGCTGGCGCACTGCCAGACGGCGTAGTACTGCGCGGCGCTGGCATGTGGCACCTCGCTGGCCACGCGGCCCATCGCCAGCGGTGCGATGCATGCAGGGTCGAGTTGCTGCATGCCGGCGCCGATACGGCTGAAGAAGGTGTTGCGTTGTTCGGCGGACAAAGCTCTCCAGGCCGGCGTCGCGGTGTACAGCTCGATGAGGAGGTGGGACATGGGGTCTTCCTTGAGGGTCATGGGGTTGCCGGCCAGCGGCCGGGATCAGCAGGGAATGGGTGAAAGGCGCGGCCCTACAGCGAGCGCAGCGCGCGCTTGCGGATGTACGTGTTGGCGATGCTGTCGTGCGTTGACTGCCACTTCGTGCACACAGTGCGCACCCAATCGGGTTGGTTCTTGCCGGCGTCGTTGAGCCAGTTGCCCACCGAGTCCTGCACGTAGCGCTCGGGATCATCGGCCAGTGTTTCCAGCAAGGGCAGCACGTGCTCGGGCTGCTGCTTGAACAAGGCAATATGCGAGGCCCAGACGCCGCGGGGGCGCAGCGCCTCACAGGCGAAGCGGCGCAGATGCAGCGACGGCTGCTGCGCCCAGGGTTGCAGCAGGGCGAGCGCCTCCAGTGGCCCGGCGACGATGTCGCTGCGCAGCGCCAGCCACGCCCATTCGCGCACACCGAAGTGCGGATCGTCTGCCAGCGGACGCATCGCCTGCAGCTTGTCGGCCAGCGTCGCCTGCGCGTCAGCACCGATCAGATAGCACGCCCACCCCCGCACGGTGTCGGAAGGATGGGCCTGCCAGTGCTGCACGTCGCCCTGCCCTGCCTCGCCCAGCAGCGCTGCGGCCAGGGCCATGCGCTGGGTGATTCCCTTGCCCGCGGCGGCGCGCATGCGCTGTATCGCGGCCGGTGGCAAGGTCGGTGCCACTGCCTGCAGCAACGCAGCAAAGTCCACCGCCAGGCACTCGGCCAGATGCGTGCTGGCGGCGCTGCCCGCATTGAGTGCCTGCAGGCGTGCGGAGGCGATGGCAGTGCTCATGTGCCTGTTTCCTGGCCTGCGTCGGTGTGTCGCCAGACCTTTTCCAACAGCAGCGACAACTGCGCCCGTTCGCTGGAATCAAGACCGTTGAACAGTCTGCCGATCCATTGCGTGTGCTGGTCGAACAACTCATCTGCCAGGCGCCTGCCGCGTGCCGTCAGCACGATCTGCAGACGGCGGCCATCTTCGGCGTCGCTGTGCCGCTGCAGCAGGCCGTCACGCTGCAGGCCATCGAGCAACCCGCTGATGGTGGCGCGGGTGACGCCGGCACGTTCGGCCAGCTCGTGCGGCGGCAACATGCCGCCGGCGCCGTGCAGCAGGAACAGCACGACGAAGCGGCCTTCGCTGAGGCCGTGCGGTGCCAGCCGCGCAGCGCAGTCACGGTCGATCGCGCCGGACAAGGCGAGCAGTTGGAAGCACAGGCGCAGCCGGCCCAGGTTTGCGTCGCTACGACGCTCTGCTTCGTTGATGAGGGCAAGGTGTTTGAATTCCAGCACGCGCATCATCCATTATGATTAGCCGCCTAATCATAGTATGAAAATAGATGTAACGCATAGCGCAGGCGCCTTTACGGCGCCACGATCAGCCTCGCCACAAGGCCGCCGTCTTCACGGTCCAGCAACTGCAGTTCACCGCCGTGACGGTGCGCCGCATTGGCGGCGACTGCCAGGCCCAGCCCGGCACCTCCCGTGTCACGACTGCGCGAGGTTTCGCTGCGCTGAAATGGCTGCAGCAGGCGCTGCCGGTCTGCCGCCGCGATGCCGGGACCGCGATCCAGTACCTCCAGATGCAGCCTCTGTCCCACCCGTGCAACACGCAGCTCCACTGCACCGGCGTAGCGCGCTGCGTTGTCGATCAGATTGTCCAGCGCCCGCCTCAGCAGCAGCGCATCCGCGTGCCACGACAGCTCGGCAGGCAATGTGGCAATGATGACCACCCCACGCCCGCGCGCCGACTGCACGCAATCGTCCAGCAACGCCACGATATCCAGCGGCTGCAGCACAGGAGGTTCGAGTTCCCCACGCGCGTAGTCCAGAACCTGCTCGATCATGGCGTTCATGCGTTCGATGTCAGCCACCATGCGCGCTGCCTGCGCTGGCGGCGCGCTGTCGGCACGCAGGCGCAGGCCGGTCAGCGGCGTGCGCAGGTCGTGGGCTACGGCGGCCAGCATCCGGGTCACATCGTGGGCCTGACCGCGCAAGCGTTCGCGCGCCGCGTTCACTGCCGCGGCCAGCACCTGCACCTCGTGCGGCCCTTCCACCGGCAGGGGGGCGCTGGCCTGCAGCGACAGATCCGCACTTGCATAGGCCAGCCGCCGCAGCGGACGCGTCAGGCGCAGCGCCAGCCAGGCGGCCGGTGGCGCCAGCAGCACGGCGCCGGCCAGCAGGGCCAGCAGCACCTGCCGGCGCCACTGCAGCAGCTCGCTGTGGTTGGCGCCCACGACGCTCCACCGCCCATCGGGCTGCTGCACTGCCAGTTCAAAGGCGGGCCAGCGCAGGCCCGGCAGCAGCAGCGCCTGTTCCACCGTGGCGCGCTGCTCGGGCCCGGTTTGCAGCAGCTGCCCCTGCTTGATCACCTGCACCTGTACAACGGCCGGGTCGGGCGTGCGCCGCCAGACCGTGCGCACCCGTGCACGCGGCACCTGCAGCTGCGCGGCTGCCACGGCACTCATCCAGTCGTTGTCCACGCCGGCCGGCGCGTTGGCCTGGCTCCAGCGACGCAGGCCCAACGGAGCGGCCGCACGACCGCCCATGACCTGCACGGCGTCAAGCAGACTCATCTGTGGTGCAGCCGGGCTGGGCACCGCCCAGACCACGGCAAAGCTGACCAACTGCGCCACCAGCAGGGTGGCCAGGATCAGCAGTGCCACCCAGGTCGCGGTCCGCCAGGGACGCTTCATCGGCGGCTGACCGAGGCGGAGAACCGGTAACCTTGGCCGCGCAGCGTCTGCACCAGTGCTTCGCCGCCAGGCGCGACCTGCGCAAGCTTGCGCCGCAGGCGGCTGATACCCAGATCGACGGCGCGGTCGAACGACTCGCTGGCATCGCCCCGGGTAAACAGCAGCAACTGCTCGCGGCTGAGCACGCGACCGGCGCGCTCGGCCAGCGCGCACAACAGCGCGAACTCGCCGCTGGTGAGGGTGACGTCGGCCCCGGCGGGCGTCAGCAGGCGATGGTGTTCCAGCTGCAGCTGCCAGCCATCGAAGTGCAGCACCGCGGCCTGCGCGCTGTCGGCCTGCTTCTGCACCCGCCGCAGCAGTGCGCGTACCCGTGCCAGCAGTTCGCGCGGGTCAAAGGGCTTGGCCAGGTAGTCATCGGCACCCACTTCCAGGCCGATCACGCGGTCGGGCGTGCTTGCCATCGCACTGAGCATCAGGATCGGGGTGCCACTCGATTGCAGGCGACGGCATACCGACAGTCCATCTTCGCCTGGCATCATCCAGTCCAGCACGATCAGGTTGGTGCCCCGCTGGGCAAGCAGTTCGTCCAGTGCGGCCGCGTGGGCCGCCACCCGTACGTGGTAGCCATGCGCGCGCAGGCAATCGGCAATCGCTTCGCGGATGCTGAGGTCATCGTCGACCACCACGATGTCGGTTGCTGCAGTCATGCGGCGATTATGGCGCGCGTTTGTATCAGGACTGTATCTGCCGAAGCCGGAGCGGACATCTGCCGGATACGCGGGTGGGCTGCAATGGCCTCCCCAATGGAGACCTGCACGATGCGAATCCGTACCCTGCTGGCGCTTGCCTGCATGACCACGCCACCGCTGATGGCCGCCCCGGCTGCCCCGCAAACCCATGTACTGCCGATGTGGATGCAGGGCGGGCACCCCGCCGTGGCGGTGCAGTTGGGCGACAGCGTCGAACCGCTACATTTCGTGATCGACAGCGCCGCTGGCGCCACCATAGTGGATGAGGCGACAGCCCGCCGCCGTGGGCTGGAAGATGCGGCCAGTGCCGAGACACGCGTGGAAGGCGCTACCGACCGCAGCACGGTACTGCGGCGCACCCGTAACGCGAGCTGGCACCTGGGCACCTTCGCCTTTGACGCTGCGATGCTGCAGACCGATCTGAGCAGGCTTGCCGGCAGGACTGGCCGCCGCATCGACGGCATTCTCGGCAACGATGTCACCAGCCGCTTCGACACCACCTATGACATCGCCGCGCAGCAGGTGCTGCTGCAGCCGCCCGGATCGCTGGTGCACGATGACGCATGCCTGCGCAATGCCCTGCCCGTGCGCGATGCCAGCATGCAGCGCTTCGGCTTCGTGCAGATGCAGGTGCCCGGTACCGACGTCGAGGTCATTGCGGTTGTCGACACCGGCGCGGCACAGACGGTGCTCAATGCAGCCGCCGCTGCAGCACTCGGTTTTCGCACCGACGGCAGCGACGCACGAGTGACGGTCCGCGCCAAAGGTACGCAGGGCCTCGGCGAACGGGTGGTGGAAACCTGGCTGGCGCCCTTGCCGGGACTGCGCATGGGCAGCTGGGAACACCCGACGCAGGAAGTGCGCATCAGTGAATTGCCGGTGTTTGCCTCGCTGGGACTGAAAGATCGCCCCGCGTTGATTCTGGGCGCTGATGCCATGACAGATACCCGCGTGCAGATCGGCAGCGGCGCCGAGTGGATCTGCCTGCGTCGCAGTGAAAAGCCGCAGCTGCAGGACACTCCGGCAGCTGCCCGGTAGTTGCGCAGCGAACACCGATCATCGCCCACAAAAAAACCCCGCCTTGCGGCGGGGTTTTTCACTGCAGCAGGGAAGCGTGCCGACCTGGGTCGGCAGCTACCGGCACAGCGGGACTTAGAAGTCCATGCCGCCCATGCCACCCATGCCGCCCATGCCACCAGCGCCGCCCATGGCCGGCTCGTCCTTCTTCGGAGCGTCGGCAACCATGGCTTCGGTGGTGATCATCAGGCCAGCGATCGAGGCGGCGTTCTGCAGCGCCGAACGGGTCACCTTGGTCGGGTCCAGGATGCCGAACTGCAGCATGTCACCGAACTCGCCGGTGGCGGCGTTGTAGCCGAAGCTGCCGGTGCCTTCCTTGACCTTGTTGACGATGACCGACGGCTCTTCGCCGGCGTTGGCGACGATTTCGCGCAGCGGGGCTTCCATCGCGCGCAGGGCGATCTGGATGCCGTGGTTCTGGTCTTCGTTGGCGCCCTTCAGGCCAGCCAGCGCGGAGACCGCACGGACCAGGGCAACGCCGCCGCCCGGAACCACGCCTTCTTCAACGGCCGCACGGGTAGCGTGCAGGGCGTCGTCGACGCGATCCTTCTTTTCCTTCATTTCGATTTCGGTCGACGCGCCGACCTTGATCACTGCAACGCCACCGGCCAGCTTGGCCACGCGCTCCTGCAGCTTCTCGCGGTCGTAGTCCGAGGAGGTGTCTTCGATCTGGGTCTTGATCTGCGCAACGCGCGAATCGACCGCAGCCTTGTCACCCACGCCATCGATGATGGTGGTGTTTTCCTTGGAAACCTGCACCTTCTTGGCGCGGCCCAGGTCCTTGATGGTGGCCTTTTCCAGCGACAGGCCGACTTCCTCGGAGATCACGGTGCCGCCGGTCAGCACGGCCATGTCTTCCAGCATCGCCTTGCGACGGTCGCCGAAGCCCGGCGCCTTGACGGCCACGACCTTGACGATGCCGCGGATGGTGTTGACCACCAGGGTCGCCAGCGCTTCGCCTTCGACTTCCTCGGCAACGATCAGCAGCGGCTTGCCGGCCTTGGCGACGCCTTCCAGCACCGGCAGCAGGTCACGGACGTTGGAGATCTTCTTGTCGTGCAGCAGGATGTACGGGTCATCCAGGTCAGCGGTCTGCGACTGCTGGTTGTTGATGAAGTACGGGGACAGGTAGCCGCGGTCGAACTGCATGCCCTTGACCACGTCCAGCTCGTTGTCCAGGCCCGAGCCTTCTTCAACGGTGATCACGCCTTCCTTGCCGACTTCCTTCATCGCGTTGGCGATGATCTGGCCGATCGACTCGTCCGAGTTGGCCGAGATCGTGCCGACCTGGGCAATGGCCTTGTCGTCAGCGGTCGGCTTGGAGATGTTCTTCAGCTCGGCGACGGCGGCCACGACGGCCTTGTCGATACCGCGCTTGAGGTCCATCGGGTTCATGCCGGCAGCAACGGCCTTGGCGCCTTCGCGGATCAGGGCCTGGGCCAGCACGGTGGCGGTGGTGGTGCCGTCGCCGGCGTCGTCGTTGGTACGCGACGCGACTTCCTTCACCATCTGCGCGCCCATGTTCTCGAACTTGTCAGCCAGTTCGATTTCCTTGGCGACGGACACGCCGTCCTTGGTGATGGTCGGGGCGCCGAAGCTCTTCTCGAGCACGACGTTGCGGCCCTTCGGGCCCAGGGTGGCCTTGACGGCATTGGCGAGAACGTTGACGCCGCGCACCATGCGCGAACGGGCGTCTTCACCGAAACGAATATCCTTGGCAGCCATTGCAGTTACCTCATTGGTAGCGCCGGGCCATGCCCGGCGGCTGGGTGTTTGGAATCAGGGGATGAAGCAGGTCGCGCCGACGCTCAGCCGATGACGGCGAGCACGTCGTCTTCGCGCAGGACCTTGTACTCGACGCCTTCGCTCTTGTAGGAGCTGCCGGCGTACTGGCCGTAGATGACCTTGTCACCGACCTTCAGCGACGGCGCGCGCACGGTGCCGTTGTCCAGCGGCTTGCCCGGGCCCACGGCCACGACTTCACCCTTGGTGGACTTTTCCTTGGCGGAGTCCGGGATCAGGATGCCACCGGCGGAAACTTCGTCGGCTTCGATCGGCTTGACCACAACGCGGTCGTGCAGCGGCTTGATGCTCATGTGGGACCTCTTAAGTTATTGATTGGTCTGAAAAAGTCCGGCGATGTTAGCACTCGCACCAGGCGACTGCCAGCAACGCGCGTGAAAAAGCCCGACAGGTCGGGAGCACGACAGAGATGGAGACCTCCGGAGGCCTTTCAAGGCCCGCCGCCGAAATTTTTCTGCGGAGACCCGGCGGCGCTCCATTCCTGCGCGGACGCCTTTATAGGGATGCGACGCGGCAAGCCAAGGGGGAAATCGCGGGCATTTGGTGACCGCCGTCTCACTGTCAGATATCTGGCGTTCATTTACGACAAAGTGTCACCAGATCGGCTTTAGGGTGGCCCGGCATTCCCAATCACAAGGAGTAGTCGATGCGATTGCTGTCCCCGCTCGCCGCCGCCTGCCTGCTGGCACTGGCTGCCGCGCCGGCCCAGGCCGAGGTCTTCATCAACGAACTGCACTACGACGACAGCACCGCTGCCGGTGACGTCGGCGAAGCCATCGAAGTGGTCGCCACCGCCGGCGAGGACCTGTCCGGCTACCGCCTGTACCTCTACAACGGCAGCAATCCGTCGGCCGCCACGGTCTACGCCAACAACGCGGTACCGGCGGGAACCGCCGCCAGCTGCGGCAGCGCCACCCTGGCCGTGGTCACCTACCCCACCAACGGCCTGCAGAACGGCCCCAACGACGGCATCGCCCTGGTCGACGCCAGTGGCAAGGTGGTCCAGTTCCTCAGCTACGAGGGCGCGATCACCGCCTCCGGTGGCCCCGCCGCCGGCATGACCAGCCAGAACATTCCGGTTGCCGAAACCAACAGCACCGCGGCGGGCACCTCGCTGCAGCTGACCGGCAGCGGCAGCCAGTACGCGCACTTCACCTGGGCCGAATCGGCCAGGCAGACCTTCGGCAGCTGCAACAACAACCAGACCTTCAGCGGCGGTGGCACCCCGGGCCCGAACACGCCGCCGTCGGTGTCCACCACCACGCCGGCACAGGGCAGCAGCACCTTCCCGGCCGCCGCCGACCTGGAAGTGGTGTTCAGCGAGACGGTCAACCTCGCCAGCGGCGCCTTCGCACTGACCTGCGGCACTTCCGGCAGCGTGCCGCTGACCTGGCCGGCCAGCGGCAAGAGCGTGAAGCTGTCGACCAACACCGCGCTGGTCGCCGGTGAAGCCTGCCGCTTCGACATCCGTGCCGCACGCATCACCGATGCGCAGGGTGCCCGCCCGGCGACCGACAGCCGCATCGCTTTCACCGTGGCCACCACCACCGGCAACCCGGACCCGGGCAATCCCGGCGGGCCGGCGGGCTACTACTCGAAGGTCAACACCAGCAGCCCCAGCCAGCTGCGCTGCTCGCTGCACGCCACCATCAAGGGCCACACCGCGTATCCGTACAGCGGCTCGGGCACCAGCACCTGGACCATCCTGGAGATCGCCGACGAAGATCCGAACAACAGCGGCCGGATCCTCGATGCCTATCGCAACCGCAGCTACACCAAGGTGACCGACCGTGCCGGCAGCGGCGGTGGCCTGAAGTACAACCGCGAGCACACCTGGCCCAATTCGCTGGGCTTTGCCAGCACCACCGGCGACAAGGGCCTGCCGTACGCGCCCTACACCGACACCCACATGCTGTACCTGACCGACGCACAGTGGAACGCCGACCGCGGCAACAAGCCGTTCGGCAAGTGCGATGCCAACTGTGGCGAGCGTGCCACCGAGGCCAACAACGGCCACGGCGGCGGCAGCGGTGGTTACCCGGGCAATTCGAACTGGGTGCGCACGCCGGATGGCAATGCCGGTACCTTCGAGGTGTGGGGCCATCGCAAGGGCGACATGGCACGTGCGGTGATGTACATGGCCATCCGCTATGAAGGGGGCAAGGATGCGGCCACCGGCCAGTCCGAACCGGACCTGGAACTGACCGACGACCGCAGCAAGATCGTCAAGACCAGCAGTTCGCCGGCCTACATGGGGCTGCTGTCGACCCTGATCGACTGGCACCTGTCCGATCCGCCGGATGCCGCCGAGCAGGCGCGCAATGACGTGATCTACTCGTTCCAGGGCAACCGCAACCCGTTCATCGACCACCCCGAGTGGGCCACCCCGGCCCTGTTCACCTCGGCCAAGCCGGCCACCTGCCAGCTGGCCAACTGACCGCGCAACGCTGCGGTCCACTGCCGTCGCCGGGCCCTGCCCCGGCGACGGCCCTATACTCGACGGTCATGTCGAACGTCGATCCCGTCCTGCTGCTGTTGACCACCTGCCCGGACCGGGCCAGTGCCGAGCGCATCGCGCACGCGCTGGTCGCCGAGCACCTGGCCGCCTGCGTCACCCGCCTGGACGGCGCACAGTCGACGTACCGCTGGCAGGGCGAGGTGACCACCGACGCCGAACTGCAACTGCTGGTGAAGACCACCGCAAGCCGTGTCGATGAAGCCATCGCCCGGATCGTCGAACTGCATCCGTATGAACTCCCGGAGTGCATCGCGGTCGAAACCCGGGCCGGCCTGCCGGCGTATCTGGACTGGATCCGGGCACAGACCCGGGAGGACACTGATTGAAGACTCTGTTTGCGCGTGGCGCCGCCTTGTGCGCCCTGTTGTGGCTTTCGTTGCCGGCCTTCGCGCTGGATGAAAAAGATCTGCTGCCGGTGGACCAGGCGTTCGCGCTGACCGCCAGCGCGCCCGAACGTGGCCAGATCCAACTGCAGTTCAAGATCGCCCCCGGCTACTACCTGTATCGCCACCGCACCACGGTGAAAGCCGACCCGGCCTTCAATGCCGCCGCGCTGCAGATGCCCGCAGGCAAGAAGCACCACGACGATTTCTTCGGTGAGGTGGAGACCTACCGTGAGCGCCTGCAGGCCACCCTGCCCGGTGCGCCCACCGATGCCGCCGGCACCATCAGCCTGGAAGTGCGTTACCAGGGCTGCGCCGATGCCGGTGTGTGCTACCCGCCGCAGAAGCGCGTGGTGCAGGTGACCCTGCCCGGCGCGGGCGGTGCGGCTGCTGCGCTGCCAACCGCGCGCGCCACCGGCGCCAGTGCGTTCAACAATCCGCTGGCCGGTGCCGGCAGCAACGGTGGCCTGCGCCTGCCGGGCACCAGCAACAGCCAGGCGCTGCCGCTGCCGTCGGAACAGGCATTCGGCTTCGATGCCATCGCCAGCGATGGCAACACGCTGCTGCTGCGCTTCAGCCCGGCGCCGGGCTATTACCTGTATCGCGATCGCACCTCGCTGAAGCTGGAAGGCAGCACCGGGGTACTGGCCGACAAGCCGCGTTGGCCGGCGGCGCAGTCGCACCGCGATGAGCACTTCGGTGATGTGGCGGTCTATTTCAACCAGGTGGAAGTGCCGGTGCCGCTGCGCCGCAGCCGCGCCGAGGCCGTCGACAGCACGCTGGTGGTGACCTTCCAGGGTTGCCAGACCGATGGCATCTGCTACCCGCCGATGACCCGGCGGGTGAAGTTGTCGATCCCGGCCGGCAAGGCCAACGCCACCGGCGATGCGCCTGCCGCACGCGACGAAGTGATCCGCTCGCTGCCGCCTTCGGCCGCTGCCAGCACCCGTGAGGGCGCCAACGGCACGCCGCTGCGCCTGCTGCCGACCGTACCCAACGACACGCCGGCCAACACCGGTGCTGCCGACGCCAGCAGCGGCGCGCGCGATGCCTTCGCCGCTGATGCGCAGCAGGACAATGCACTGCGTACCAAGGCTCCCAGCCGCGTGCCGAAAACCGACAGCTCGTTGTTGTGGGTACTGCTGCTGGCGCTGGGCGGAGGCCTGGTGCTGAATCTGATGCCCTGCGTGCTGCCGATCCTGTCGTTGAAGGTGCTGAGCCTGGCGCAGAGCGGCGAAAGCCCCGAGCGCGCCCGCAGCCACGCCATGTGGTACACGCTGGGCGTGCTGGTTGCCTTCGCGGTGATCGGCGCGTTGATGGTCGGCCTGCGCATGCTTGGCAATGCAGTGGGCATCGGTTTCCAGCTGCAGCATCCCGGCGTGGTCGCGGCGTTGGCCTACATCATGTTCGCGGTGGGCCTGAGCCTGTCCGGCGTGTTCACCATGGGCGGCGGCATCGGCAACTTCGGCCAGTCGCTGGCGCGACGCAGTGGCCCGGCCGGCGATTTCTTCACCGGCGTGCTGGCCTGCGTGGTCGGCAGTGCCTGCGTGGGCCCGTTCTTCGGCCCTGCGGTGGCCTATGCCTTCGTTGCACCGCCGGTGGCGGCGATGCTGGTGTTCCTGTTCCTCGGCCTGGGCCTGGCCCTGCCGTTCCTGCTGATCGGCTTCGTGCCGGCGCTGGCGCGCCGCCTGCCCAAGCCCGGCCCGTGGATGGAAACCCTGAAGCACGTGCTGGCCTTCCCGATGTACGCCGCTGCGTTGTGGCTGCTGTGGGTGCTGGGCAAGCAGCGCGGCGTGGATGGCATGGCGCTGGCGCTGGGTGGCCTGCTGCTGCTCACCGGTGGCCTGTGGCTGTTCGAGCGCAGCCGCTGGCGCAGCCAGCGCGCGGCCGGGCTGCTGGGCGTGCTGCTGGTGATTGCCGCGCTGGTGCCGGTGTGGGGCGTGACCCAGCTGGCACCGCCGGCACGCGCCGCTCAGGCGAGCAGCGAGAACGTGGTGGACTACTCGCCGCAGATGCTGGACCGCCTGCGCGCCGACAACCGCGTGGTGTTCGTCAACATGACCGCCGACTGGTGCGTGAGCTGCAAGGCCAACGAACGCGCGGTGCTGTCGCGCCCGGAGTTCAAGGAACTGCTCAAGCGCACCAACGCGGTGTACATGCGTGGCGACTACACCAATGTGGACCCGCAGATCACCGCGTTCCTGGATGAGCACAAGGCCGTGGGCGTGCCGCTGTACGTGGTGTACGGCCCCGGCGCACCGCCGACGGTGCTGCCGACCCTGCTGACCCAGGCGCTGGTGGAAGAAGCGTTGCTGCGTACCGCACGATGAAGTGGCAACGGCCAGCACTGCTGTGGACAGCGGTGCTGGCTGCCGGGCTTGGCCTGTGGGCCGGCAATCGGCTGACGCCGACGCCGGCGGCGCAAACCGCAGCGCCTGCTGCCGTATCACCGCCAGCGCTGCCGATGCTGCGCCCCGGTGATCCGCTGCCGGCGCTGGTCCTGCCCGATGCAGACGGCAACGCGCTGGATATCCGCGAACGTTTCAACGGCCGGCCATTGCTGGTCAATGTCTGGGCCAGCTGGTGCGGCCCGTGCGTGGAAGAGATGCCCGAACTGGCCCGCTTTGCCGAGGGGCAGGGCGCGCACGGCGTACAGGTGTTGGGCCTGGCACTGGATACGCCGGACGGCGTGCGCGATTTCCTGCAGCGGGTGCCGGTGGGCTATCCCATCGTGCTGGATACCCCGGGCCCACGCGATGCCAGCGTGCAGTTGGGCAACGCGCAGGGCCTGCTGCCGTACAGCGTGCTGTTCGATGCGCAGGGACGGATGGTGAAGGCCAAGCTCGGCCCGTTCGCGCACGGCGAGATCGAAGGCTGGGCGAAGTAAGGTCGGCAGGGCTGCGCCCTGCACCTGCAGAGGCTTTCAAGCAACAGCAACAGCGGGCTTCCTGCGGGATGGCGAGACACTGTGGGTGTGCGGGGCCGCCGTGAACCCGTCCATGGGGGCTTGGTCGCCGCATCCATGCGGCTCACACCCCGCAAACCCACAGTGCCCCGCCTTCGACAGTTTCCCGGTAGCCAGTAGATCCACGCCATGCGTGGATGAATCTCCATCGACATCGAATATTTCGACAATGGATGGAAGAGCATCCACGCATGGCGTGGATCTACGTGTCGACCGAGGTCGACACCCACCAAGAGCAGGCCATGCCATTCCGGCAGATCGCAGAAATCTGTCGAAGGCGGGGTGGGGGGGGGGGGGGGGGGGGGGGGGGCCAGGGGGGGG